>NZ_JBFNXX010000029.1:0-35818 GCF_040811725.1 Sulfitobacter sediminis | reverse complement strand
GTCCTCCTTTGTGGATCATCGCAGACCCACCTTGGCACATAGATGCCGTCGGGGGGCGGTCACATCATCAAAGCCATCCAACGCCTGAAACGAAATATCGGGCAAGGCAATAAGAACGTGCAGGGTTGAGGGCATGTAATGCCCCCCTCGCTTCAAGCTGTTTTGTGATGGCCTGCTCTTTCTCTCTCTTTGAACGGATGCGCGGTTGCCTCCGCCATACTGAGCTGACCGAGACTGGTTCGAATTCGTTCGTCAGCATCAATCCAAGGACAAGACCAATAGAACACCAATGATTCGTCAAAATTGGGCAAGAATAAGCGTACATCGGTACGATTGCTTGATAATTGCAGCGAAATTGAGCCATCGATTATGGTATCGCGCACGCTAAACAGGAAATTCGCCAAGTTCCTGACTTACTTTGATTATTCTCAAGAAATTTCTTCTTGCAGCGGCATTTTGCCACCATAATAGATGTCGAAATCGAAAACTACGTCCGCACCTAAATCACTCATCTGAGCAAGAAAAACGGAAGGCGTCCATGGTGAGTACAAGCGCATTCAGTCTTGAACAGACTTGCCATCCGTCGCCGTTCTATGGCGAGCACGCTTCCTTTACACATGATAACAACCGACGTGCGGAACAGCAGATCGGTCAGCATCCGGGCAACCGCTATCAGAATAATCTCGCGTATCTGGCGAACCCGCAGCCGACTGCCACCACAGCCGAAAACATCGAATTCAATGGACTTCCGGTCGGCACGCCTCTCCTGCGCAATCAATATAGGATAGAGAAGCTGCTAGACGCAGGCGGCTTCGGTATCACCTATCTGGCGCGCGATAGCCTAGAACGGCAGGTGGTGATCAAGGAGTGTTTCCCGGAGATGCTCTGCGTCCGGAGCGAGAAATCCGTAAAGACACGATCCGTCTCTCAACGAGAAACCTTTCGCAGCGTCATTCAGAATTTTCTCAGAGAGGCCCGGAGGCTTGCCAAACTACAGCATTCAAACATCGTCGATGTGCACCAGGTATTCGAGGAGAATGGCACCGCCTATTTGGCGATGGATTACGTTCGGGGGGTGGACCTCTTAACGCTACATGAAGAATGCCCCGAAAAACTGAGCCGGGAGATCCTGCAAAAGGCCTTGTGCGAGACATTAGACGCCCTCAAATACATCCACGGGCTTGGCATTCTGCATCGCGACATTTCGCCAGATAACATCATGCTCGACGAGGCAGGACATTTGACACTCATCGACTTTGGTGCAGCGCGAGACAATTATATCCGCCACGACCGCGCTTTGACGGCGCTCGTCGCTGTCAAAGACGGCTATTCACCGCACGAATTCTACGCCGATGAGACGGACCAGCAGGCATCGAGCGATCTCTACTCGCTTGCGGCAACATTTTATCACTTGATTAGGGGTGAGGTGCCGTCAGACAGCCAAAGACGTGTGTCAGCCCTCGCGTCAGGTAAGCCTGATCCATATGAGCGTCTCACGGAACAGGATCTGGACTTCGACCATATCTATCTGGAGACGATCGATCGGTGCCTGAGCATATCGCAAAAGGATAGAATTCAGGCCGCTGAAGACTGGCTGGACATCCTTGAGGCCGGCACGATGCAGCCAAACGAAGCTCCAACAACGCCTGTGGAACTTACCGAGGCCGTCGTTGACTCGATCGTTGCACTCGTCGAAGCGACGAACAAGGACGTGAATGAAGCAAAGCTAAAGACAGGCGACAGAAAAACGCAGGGGAAAGAGCTGTACGTTCAACCGCAGCCCAAGTCGGCCAAGCAGCCAGTTGATCTGTTTGGGAACCCCATTCATGACGTCGATGCGTGGTTGCGGGAGCAGGAGAGCATGCTCGCATCTCGGCGCGCCAAAGCGACAGAACAACTGGACGACAATCGCGATCACGAGGCAGATCACGACCAGCGGACCGCAGCACGAGGTCCACTCGGCACTGTTTTTGCATGGCTTTTTCGGTCAGCGCAACTTGAGGCCTCCAGAGCACAGATTTGAAGGGAAAAAGAATGAGGTTCATTCGAGATATCATCGAAAGCCACCAGCAGGTGGCCGCCGCAAAACAAGCGCCACCGCTCGAAAGCGTGGATGTGAACACATCGTCTTCCGGCGCGGGACCCGAGTTCGATGTCCAGGATAGCTCACTTGAGCTTTCCCAAGAAACCGGTGCTTCAGCGGCACAAGATCTGCCATGCAGCATCCAAGAGGACCATGAGTCAGGCGTCGATTGGGATTTGACCGACAAACCCCAGAACACGGATTATTCCGATGAAACAGGAGCCCAAAGCGCACCCGAAGACAGGTCCGTGGAAGAGTTGGAGGTCACGAGCTTTGACCCGTTGACTCACCAGAATGCCTCGGAGATTTCAGATGAGATGGCACACCCCGACGTTTGGGGGAGTGACAAAACCACGAGCCGTCGCAGATTACACACGATCACCCCTCAACTGGAAGAGAGACTCGCAACTCAGATTGCTGGCACCGTCGTTGACACGGAAGACAGAGAACACGCGTCTCTGGATGTTGAGCCAGTGCCCGCAGGAAGTGAAAACTCGCATGTTCAGACCGAGACAGGGAATGCTCTGCACCGGCCGACACCGGAGCCGACACGTGACGCCGCGCCCTTCTTGGATGAACAGGATGACATGGCTCGGTCGCACAGAGAGGCGGCCGAAGAACCAGCACTGGTGGACGAGACCCACATAGATGAGCATCAGCCTCCGGCCATGGTCGAAGAGTTAGAAACGCATCGGGAAAGGACTGACAGCGTTTCTTTTCCGCAAGCCGGCAGGGAAAGAGGCCGGAGTTCCCGGGCGAAGACACGACTTCTTGGTTTCAACATTGGACCCATCGCAACGGACCCGATGTCACGGCTGTCTGAAGTTGACATGCCTCAAGAAGAGGTCCGTTTCCCCGTTGGTTGGTTGGTTATCGTCGATGGCCCCGGGCGCGGCCACAGCTTCCAGCTTTCGGCGGGTGTGGCCAAAATTGGGCGGGGAGAGGACCAAGACATTCGCATCGATTTTGGAGACAGCTCAATCTCCCGCGAGAACCATGCGGCAATTGCCTACGATATGGAACAAAACGCGTTCTTCATCGGCCATGGCGGCAAGTCGAATATTGTGCGTCGGAACAACCGCCCTGTCCTCAGTACCGAAGAGCTTGCGGCACAGGATATGATCCGCGTCGGGGAAACGACGCTTAGATTTGTCCCGCTCTGCGGAGGAGATTTTTCTTGGGACGCGTCGCAACACGTCCGCGAACCGCGCGCAGGCCTTGGGTAGCATGCGTCTCGATAGTGCAACTGTGGTGAGCCAAGGCCGTCGCAACCAACAAGAAGATACGATTGCATCTGATTTTCCAGAAGGATCTGATGTTGGGTTTGTTGTGCTCGGAGATGGCATGGGCGGTCACGCCTGCGGCGAAATCGCCAGCAAACTTGTGGTAGCAGGGGTGTTCAGTGCGATAAAGCGGCAGTCAGAAAACCCGGATCTTTTGGAACGCCGGATGGGGGACATCCTGGAAGATGCTG
This sequence comes from Sulfitobacter sediminis, assembly GCF_040811725.1. Classification (NCBI taxonomy): domain Bacteria; kingdom Pseudomonadati; phylum Pseudomonadota; class Alphaproteobacteria; order Rhodobacterales; family Roseobacteraceae; genus Sulfitobacter; species Sulfitobacter sediminis. The sequence continues at coordinate 32,261 of NZ_JBFNXX010000029.1, read as the reverse complement.
CGGTTGAGGCAAACGCACGCATTGGAAAATACACGCACACGAGACCTGAAACCCAAGGCATGGGGACGACGCTTCTGTCACCCGTCATCGTGCGCGACAAGCTCTATTGGATCTCAATTGGTGACTCGCCTCTCTACATATTCCGCCGGAACACGCTTTACCGATTGAACCAAACCCACACGCTACAAGGGCAGCTTGACTACCTCGTAAGAAACAATCTGCTCGACCCAGAAGAAGCGAAGAACTGTGACCCAAATTCACTCACATCGGCAATCGCTGGATACCAGATCGCTCAGATTGACTGTTGTGACAGCCCCGTGACCCTGTTGGACAGGGATATTCTGATCGTGGCAAGTGACGGTCTCCAGTTCCTGTCTGATGAAGAAATCTCCCAGACCGTGTCACGCGTTCAAAACGAACCAGCGTCTTCGATTGGAAACGCCCTAATGGGTCAGATCAACGCGTTGGATCATCCCGATCAGGACAATGTGGTGTGTTGTATCGTCAAGGTCGAACCCAACATCGACATGTCAGACCTCGAAGTCCCAATGTCGGTCGAGAGTGGGGTTGTTCCGACCCTTGGGCCGGGCACCGGGTTGGTTTGCAGAGAGTATGCAGCCAGACAAGCGCGCAATACCGGTATCGCATAGGGCGCGAAATTGACGGCGGTTCATAAAGAAGACCCGATTGCTGGGACGTTGAAATTGGCGCTTGATCAAGACCTGCTTCCTGCGCATCTCGTCGAGGGTGTGCGACAGCTTTTTGCGCGTCTGCAGCAACCTGTACGAACGATTATTACCGGTGCCGCGCAGAGCGGGAAGTCCACCCTGTGCAATCTGTTTCTTGGCGAAGAAATTATCCCGGCTACAGACAAAGTACCCACGATTGAAGTCGCCTTTGGTGAGGAGTGCGCCATACAGATTGAGGGACATGACGGGTCTTCGACGAGGCGACCTGGCCTGTTGCGCGACATTGATATTCCAGACATGACAGCTCGGATCCGCCAAGAGCTGCCTTTTCCGATCTTGGTCGAACAGAGCTTTGCCATCGTAACGCTCAATCCCGGAAGCGCCGCGTGTGAAAAGCTAAGCTCGATCTCAGATCAGGCCGATGTTGTGCTTTGGTGCGCCGACACATTTGGAGATGCGGAACGGCAGCTTTGGAAATCGGTTCCACAGCACTTGAAGGACCACAGCTTTCTCGTATGGACAGGTGCGGATGCCAAATCCCAATGCGAGGCTCTCGGCTCTCTTACCTCCGAATTGAAATCATTTGCCGCAGAAGAGTTCTACGCGGTCTATCCCGTTGCACTGCGTCAAGACCTCGCCGCGTTCACGAAAGATGCTCAGAACAGCGCATCTCTGCAGATCGGAAGCGATGGCCGTCAATTGATTGCGGCAGTCTCTGGCCTGGTTGCACGTGGTCGATCAGAAGATCGAGATCAGGCGATGGCATTGATCAGCATGTTTGGGCCCGATACGAGCATCGAAAATCTCCTGACGGCCAGTAAGGGCGGTCAGTTTCGGCAACATGACGCCATCCAGACCGCGCCCAAAAAGGCGACGGAGCAGCCTGTGGAAGAGAATGCGCGCCGTATTGGTTCTGAGTTCGCCCGGGCCATCGAAATCATTAATGCCGGCGGCACGAGACTCTCAGAGCACATGTACCAAGATGAGGCGAACACTGAAGAGGTTCTCTCAATTTGCACGGATGCGCTCACAAACCTGACGCGTCATTTCTGCACGCCCGAGGTGCAGAATGCGTGCGTGAGAGAGGTCGCAAACGACCTAAAACAAGGACAGGAAATGCTTCAACGGCTGAAACTTGAAAAAACCGAAGATGCTGCAACCGACGCAGTTGCGATGTTGTATCAGCTCAAGATGGAATTTCTTGAACGATCGAAACAGCTTCAATGATCACATGCGGCAAATTCCATCCATGTTGCAGCCCTATCAAAGACATAAAGCAGTCGTACCGTCAGAAGGATCACAGGCCGCGCTAAAGCCGTTGCGGAAAGCCGCAGCGTGCATAGGTACGCGTTCCAAAGTGCTAGGCAGGTTTAGATGAAGATCGATACCAGAATTACCCGCGCGATAGATCAGGGAAATGGCATGCGCGCAGAATGCCTGACGTCAGGACTAGAACACCTGGCCGAGTTTGCAGATCGTGTTGAAACCGTCGAACAGACTCTCGATGAGTTGGCAGGCGTCGTTGGAGATAGCAATGCAAAGTCCCTTCAAAGGCTGCGGAAACAGCTTGCAGAGTTTGAACCAAGCGTAACACTTCTGGGCCAGGTCAAGTCTGGAAAAACAGCTCTCGTCAGTGCCTTGGCGGGCTGGCCCGACCTTTTGCCTTCAGACGTTAACCCATGGACATCCGTTGTGACGTCTCTGCATGTGCGCCCTGGTACAGAGCACCCCGAAATTGCTGCTCGATTCAGGTTTGTCTCCGAAGAGGAATGGGACCGGCTCATCCTCAAAGGTGGCCGCATTGGAGAACTCGCAGGGCGCGCAGGCGCAGAAAGTGATCTGAAGAGAATTCAGTCTCAGATTGAACACATGCGTGAGAAATCACGCCGAAGGCTTGGGCGCCAATTTGAGCTGCTCATGGGTCAGACTCACGAATACGAGCATTTCGACAAGAATTTGCTTGAGCGTTACATCTGCCTTGGAGATGACTTCGAAGTTGATGCAGAGCATCACGATGAGACAGTACAGGGTCAATTCGCGGACATAACCCGATCCGCTGACCTATATCTGAATTCTCCAACCCTTCCATTCCGAATGTGTCTGCGCGATACACCGGGTGTGAACGATACGTTCATGATGCGCGAACAGGTCACGATCGGCGCCATCCGCGAGAGTAAGGTCTGTGTGGTGGTTTTGTCGGCCAGTCAGGCCCTCACGACGGTGGACATGGGACTTATCCGTCTGATCTCCAACATCGATACGCGTGAAATTATCATCTTTGTGAACAGGATCGATGAGCTTACTAATCCAGTCAGCCAAATTCCTGAAATAGAAGCCAGTGTCCGCGAAACGCTTCGAACACATCTTGAGGTAGATGACGTAGAGGTTCTGTTCGGCAGCGCCTACTGGGCCAACAAAGCCCTGGCCGGTGAGATTGATGCTCTTGGGGACAAGAGCGCGACTGCCCTATTGAACTGGGCGGAGTTTTCAATCGAGCCCGATTTTGATACGCGGACACCCCAGGAGATGGTCTGGGAGCTGTCCGGCCTGCCGGCACTCCTGCGATCAATTTCTTCGCGCGTCGTCGACAAAGTCGGAGAGAGGTTTCTCCAGAAAACGGCAATGTCAGCAATGAATGTGGCGACCGCACAACAGGCTGCAAATACAGTCCAAATTGATGCGAACGACCCGTCTTCAAGCTGCGATAGGCAAGATCTCAAACTGGAATTTGAGCGGGTCTTCCAGCTCAATCTCCGGGCGCTCGAGAATGAAATTGAGGCCATTCTTTCCGATTTCCGTGACCGCGCAGACCGGGCGCACGCGACATTCGTCACCACGGCATCGCAATCACTGGTTAAGCAGCTGGAAAGGTACGGCTCAGAAACTTTTTGGGAATGCAATGTTCTAAGGGAATGCAACCCGGAAAGCCTCCGCATACTCCTCAGATCAGCCTACAGGGTTATGGGCACCCGCATTCAATCAACTGCAAAAGCTCGCTATGAAACTGCGGTCTCCGAGATCGCGCATTTGCTGCATGCAGGGTTTGGGGATGTAGTTGAAGGCATACAGATCGGCGTGCCGAATCCAGCCGATATCCCCCCTCCGGCGATGCTAGGTCAAACGATTGCACTCGATTTCAATGATAGCTGGTGGGCGTCGTGGTGGCGCCGCATGCGGGGCCAAAGGGCCATGGCCAATCATTTTGAGAAACTGATCACCTCTGAAACACAAGACCTCATGGGTCAGCTCAAGTTCGAGCAGACCGAGGCAATCAAAACTGACGCCGCGAACATTCTGAGAGCTTTTCTGGACGAGCAACGTGACATCCTCATGGAGCTGATGACACGTCCCTCCAACACCTCAGGTGTCCAAGATCTATTTCTGACCGAGACCGAAGTTGCGAAACGCACGACAATTGAAAAATCGCTCTCGGTCTTCCAACCGATCGCTGCATGACGGAGAGAGTTGATGACCAGTCAAATTGCCTTAGAGCCCCAACAAGATCATAAGCCGCGGGTCGCGCTGTTGGGCGAATTCAGTAGCGGAAAAAGCACGTTATCGAACCTCCTCCTTGGAGAGGCGCCACTTCCGATGAAAGTGACCGCAACGCGTCTACCCCCTGTCTGGATATCCTATGGCGAACCCGCTGCCTATGCGGTGTCCCACGATGGTACAGAACGTGAAGTGACACTTGATGATATCAATGACCTCTGCCTGACCGATACGCGTTTCATCCGCCTCTACCGCACTGCGGATACGCTGCAGGTTTGTGATCTAATCGATATGCCCGGGATCTCTGATCCCAATATGTCGGTGGAGAACTGGCAGCCCCTGTTGGCCGAGATCGACTGTGTCATATGGTGCACGCATGCAACTCAAGCCTGGCGACAATCAGAAGCTGCGATGTGGGATGAAATCTCTGCATCGACCAATGGCAACAACATCCTTCTGGTGACGCAATTTGACAAGTTGAAGAACGAGTTCGAACGCGCGCGTGTCATGAAGCGCCTGAAGATCGAAACAAAAGGCAAATTTGAAGAGATCTTCTCCATTTCCCTTTTGCAAGCAATCGAAGCTGGAGATGATTTCTCAATCTGGGAAAAAAGCGGGGCAGCTGGATTCATCGACCACCTAATTTCCCTGATCCTAAACACATCCCATGATGCGCCGCAAACAGGACCGGAGAGCCAAGAGCCTGTCGGCGGGGCGTCTTCTTCCGTCATCGTCGAACATGTTGCAGAAGTCGTGCAAGATGATCCGTCAATCTCAGACATGCAGATCCCGGATGAGTTGGATCAAGCCGACGTTGGTTACGTACGACCGAGACGAGTGCGCATCAAGACAAAGATCAGACCGCGGACGCCCCGCCCGCCAAGCAGAGCGGTCGGGAACGGCTAAGACTTCCGAAGCATATGAGGCGATCCGCATGCGGGATTGTGCGCATCAATTGCAATGAACTGGGGGGTATGGATGCGGATCGATGAGGATTTGAAAGCAATCATGGGTAGCGCTGATGGCTGTTCGCTTGTTGCGCTCGGTGACCTTCAGACACGCCTTGTGCTTCGGTTCGTTTCGGAACGCAGCCTTACCCAGGAACGCTTGAACCACGTCTGTGCTCAGGCCAATCGCGCATTTCGATACGTGGATGCTCTGCGTCAAGATGTCTCCTCTGAAACCGGAGCTGACGACAACGCGATGATGGCCACGCCAAAGGGCTACGACGTTTTCATCCGGTCCGCCCAAAACCATACGGATGTCATTTTTTGCAGTTGCAATGACATGCGCACGGCCAAGCAGCTGGTAAAGCACGCGCGCGAATTCCTGTTGAAGATGGCGCCGGCTGCCTGATGGGACAGGTCGCACCGCAAGATTACGACAGCTCGATCGCCGACAGGCTACCGCTCACAAATGCGATTGATCGGCTCTGCAATGTGACATCGGCGAATGAACTGATAACTTGCGGACTGCAGCTTGACGAAGTCTCGGTCTGGCAAAGCCTGAAGGACAAAATCGACGAGATCATCCTACCGCGAGAATTGACATTAAGCGCCGATGCGATCGCTTCGGCGCGTCTCTTCGTTTCCCGTCGAAAGCTCAGAGCCATCCATTTGCTTGCACCGGTAGAAATACATCTTTGTTCTCCTCCGGCCTCGGCGGCGGAATTTGCGGCGTTGATCGAACAGATATGTTCGACAGGACGCACCTTCGCACTCCAGCCCACAGGCAGAGGGGAAAACTTCAGAGACTTCGGGACAGGCTGCACCGGTCAGCAACTCCTCGAAGCGCGGCAGTGCGAAACGCTCACCTCCGATAGTGAGGACCGTTTCAGCGTTATGTCATCTATCGCCGAGTCCTACCTTGTTTGCGACCTGGAAGGACACGAGCAGCTGTGTCTTGGGGAAGAGAGACTCGTGAACCCGATGCGCCGCGTCCATGCGTCAGAAGCGGAAAACCGCGCTTCCCAGTTCAAGCTCTCTGAATCAAAAAAAGATGCGCAGCCGACCTGTTTCATTCTGCCTTTCACTGAAGAGATCAGTATCCTATCGGCAAGGGCAGAGGCCCGACGCGCTATCTTCGCCGTTCGCACAGAACGGGTCGGCTCCGCCCTGGAAATCCTTCTGCGCGGATAGAGAATGACGCTCCGCGTCTCTCTAGAGCTGCAATCTGTGAAAGGACTATGGCGCTTCATCGACCTGCTCCACGAACGCGGCGGCAATGTCAGCCGTGAGGATTTTAGATACTGGTGACATCGGTTTGATGCGATGTTTGCTGCCGAGATTGAATTGTCCCTTCTGAATTGGTCCGCCGTCATCTTAAGGAAACCGATGGTCAAGAATGGCGAACATGCGACACAAGCCAGAGGAAAAAGCTCAGAAGCCTCGGCAGTTTGATGTGCTGGTCCGGCAAGGAATGATGCGTGTGGTTGCGATCCGAGAGGTTCGCATCACCGACACGGGAAGGAAGAGTACTCTGTTGACCGCGTCAAAACCTGATCAGCCACTGCCGCCCGGTAATGTGGATGAAACCTTTGGCAGTTTTGATCTTTTTTTCTGCAGTAACAGGAAAGTCGCTTCTGCACCGAAGTTCACAATTGCGCGGTACAATCCATTGCCAGAGTATGACCTTGACCCGGGGAGACGCGGCCTGGCTTCTTCTTCAGAGCTCGACCGCCTCTGTAATCCGGAACAGGTAGGAGTGGGATATGCGGCTGATCGGTGTTGATGTTGGCGGAACATTTACGGATATCGTCTTCCACGACACCGAAGGTGGGTTGACCTATATTCACAAGGTGCCGACCACTCTCGACAATCCTGCACGCGGAGTCCTGGATGGGATCGCGGCACTCTGCGACCGGTTCGGCATAGACAGGGCGAGCATCGACCATGTCTATCACGGCACGACCACTGCCACGAATGCGATCCTCGAGCATGATGGTGCCGAATGCGGGATGATCACCAACGAGGGCTACCGTGACATCATCCATATCGGGCGTCACCAAAGGCCGCAGCACTTCTCGATCCAGCAGGAAATTCCCTGGCAGGATCGGCCGCTGATCAAGCGGCGCTACCGAAAGACGGTACCGCACCGGATCGTGCCGCCGTCAGGCGAAGTCCTGGTACCTCTGGACGAAGACGCCGTCCGAGGCGCAGCGCGGGAACTGCGCGACGCAGGGGTCACTTCGATCGCGGTGTGCTTCCTGTTTGCCTTCCTGGATCCAACCCACGAGGAGCGTGCCAAGGCGCTGGTGCTGGAAGAGCATCCCGAGGCCTTCGTGACAACGTCTTCTTCCGTGTCTCCCCAGTTTCGGGAATTCGAGCGGTTCACGACCTCGGCCATCAATGCCTTTGTCGGGCCGAAGGTGCGTGACTATGTATCGTCGCTGGAAGGCGAACTGGCGACGGCGGGCCTCAAGGCCGATCTCCATATCATGGCGTCGAATGGCGGTGTCGCGACGGCGGCGATGGTGTCGGAGCGCCCGGTGGTCACATTTTTGTCTGGCCCCGCGGCAGGGGTTCTGGGTGGGGCCTGGACCGGTGGGCTGTCGGGGCGCACCTCTCTGATCACTTTCGATGTGGGCGGCACGTCCGCCGATATCGGAATCGTGTCCGAAGGTCGCTTTGCTGAGGCGACCCCGAGGGACACCTGGATAGCCGGGTTTCCGCTGATGGTGCCGATGATCGACATACACACGATCGGCGCTGGCGGTGGATCAATCGCGCATCGGGACAAGGGCGGTGCCTTCAAGGTCGGCCCTCGTTCGGCGGGCGCGCGCCCGGGCCCTGCTGCCTACGGCCATGGCTGTACGGAGCCCACCGTGACGGATGCCAACGTTGTGCTCGGTCGGCTTGACCCGGAGAATTTTCTGGGCGGAGAGATGGGGCTGGACGTGAAGGCGTCGCAAGCTGCAATGGACGGGCTCGCGGCGCAACTGGGCATGGACCGCCTGGCCGCAGCCGAAGGCGTCATCACGATCATCAATGCCAACATGGCCAATGCGATACGGTCGCGCACCGTGCAGAAGGGCTTGGATCCGCGCGACTTCGCACTGGTGGCCTTTGGCGGCGGCGGCCCCCTGCAGGCTGCGGATGTTGCCGCGATGCTGTCGATACCCGAGGTGATCGTGCCGTCGCATCCCGGGATCACCTCCGCCATGGGCTTGTTGACCACCGACCTGCAATACGATGCGATCCGTACGGCGTTCGTTTTCTCGAATGCCATGGACCATGCGCAGATCGAGGAACGGTTTGCCGACATGGAGACCACGCTCCTCGCCCAATACGCCGCCGATGGCGTGGATGGGGCTCGCGTGACCTTCAAGCGCACTGCCGACGTCCGCTATGTCGGGCAGGGCTACGAACTGCGTATCAAAGTGCCAAATGGCGCGTTCGACGCTGATGCCGAAGCCGCGGTCTGGGCGGAATTTGAAGCCCGGCACGAGGCCGAGTACGGACGGTCCTTTCCCGGTAGCCCCATAGAGATCGTCAACGTCCGCGTAACGGGCATCGGCGAAACCCAGAAGATCAGGCGACAGACATCCCCGACAAGCGGATCTTTGGAGGCCGCAATGGTGGCCACTCGCCCGTCGGTCTTCCGGGTCGGCGCGGATTTGAAAACACTGGACACTGCTTTTTACCGACGTGACGCCTTGCCATTGGATCAAGAGGTACAAGGCCCCGCCGTGATCCTGCAGCAAGACAGCACAACCATCGTGCGGCCGGGCGACCGCTTTGTCGCGGACAGCGCGGGCAACATCATCATCAAAATCGGGGGACTGTCATGACCCAAATTCACCCGGTCACCGCCAGCGTTATCCAGGGCGCCTTGCAGAACATCGCGATTGAGATGGGCTACAAGCTGATGCGGATGTCTTATTCGTCCATCATCCGCGAATCCGAGGATTTTGGGACGGCTCTGACGGACAATGTGGGAAACCAGCTTGCAGAATCCGTCCAGTCGACCCCGCTGCAGTCAGGTCCCATCCCAGGCTATGTAAAGAACGTGATCAAAGTCTTTGCCGCCCGGGGCGACAGGTTTCGTCCCGGCGACGTGATCATGCACAACGATCCTTACGGCGGGGCGTCTCATGGCCCGGACATTGCGCTGATCATGCCGGTTTTTCACGGCGATGAACTGGTCGGCTTTGCCGGAACCACGGCGCACCATCTGGATGTCGGCGCGCTGTCGCCCGGGTCTTGCGGGATCGTCGACGCCATGGACGTCTATGCTGAGGGTCTGCAATTCAAGGCCATCAAGGTGGTCGATGGGGGTGTGCGCAACGAAGCCGTCTGGCAGATCCTGCGGGACAATGTCCGGGCGCCTGCGCTGGTGGTGGGTGATCTGGATGCACAGGTCGCGGCCTGCGAGATCGGTGCCGAGCGGTTCCGCGATCTCATCGCCCGCTACGATGTCGCCACGATCCGTGCCGCGTCAGAGGCCCTGATGGACTACTCGGAACGGATGATGCGCCAGGCGATCAGTGATGTGCCGGACGGGGTCTACTCGGCGACCACGCATATCGATGGTTTCCTTGGCGACCCGGAACGGAGCGAACTGCCGATCGTGGTGACAATCACGATCGACGGTGACCGCATGGTGGTGGATTTGACCGGCACGGCCCCCCAAGTCGACGACCGGCCCATCAACATGCCTTTTGTCGGAACGGTCGACATCTCGATCTGGTTGACCGTGCGCTCGGTTCTGCTGGATTCGGACATATATGGCGAGATCCCCCAGAACTCGGGCCTCACTCGCCCGATCGAAATCATCGCTCCGCGCGGATGCCTTGCCAACCCGATCTTCCCGGCCCCCGTGATTGCCAGGTTCACCCCCGGCAACCAGCTGGCCGATACGGTAATGAAGGCACTGGCCGAGGCCGTTCCGGAACAGGTCTCTGCCGGGATCGGAAATCTGAAGGTTATCGCCTTTTCCGGCCTGCGCGAGGAAACCCATTGGGTGCACATGGAGATATTCGAAGGTTCCTATGGCGGGCGCTTTGCCAAGGACGGGATGGACGCGGTTGATACGCTTTACGCCAATACACGCAACAACCCGATCGAGGATATCGAGAGCCACTTGCCGATGCGCGTCACGCAGTATGAACTGCGTGAGGACACCTGCGGTGCTGGTCGCACCCGGGGCGGTGTGGGCGCCATAAGAGCATTTCAGTTTCTTGAGCCGGGTGGATTTTCGGTCGAAGGTGAGGGCCACAGATTTCCTCCGTGGGGCTTTCAGGGCGGCGCCGACGGCAAACCTGCCGAATTACACCTTATCCGCGCTGATGGCAGGGACGAGTCGCTGGTGTCCAAGGTTCCTTATCGTCCGGCTGCTGCGGGCGACACATTTCTGGCCATTGGCCCCTCTGCAGGAGGGTATGGTCCGGCTTTCGAACGCGACCCGGCCGCGGTTCTAGAAGACGTGTTGGACGGCATCGTGTCAAAAGAAAGTGCCGAGAGCCAATATGGTGTTGTGATAAGCGGCGGGCAGGTGGACGCCGCCGCGACCGCCGCAAAACGAGGGGTTTGACATGTCCCGACAGATCATTGTTGCCAGCGCCCAGATGGGCCCGATCGCCAAGGACGAGCCGAGACAATCCTGCGTGGCCCGCATGGTCGAAATGCTGCGCGAAGCGCATGGGCGCGGTGCGAAATTGGTGGTCTTCCCGGAACTGGCGCTGACTTCGTTCTTCCCGCGCTGGATGATTGAGGACAAAGATGAGCTGGACGCGTGGTACGAGGAAGCACTCCCAAGCCCTGCAACACAGCCGTTGTTCGACGCGGCAGCGGAACTCTCGGTTGGCTTCTACCTCGGCTATGCTGAAAAAGTGCGTGAAGAGGGGCGCATCCGCCACTTCAACACCTCGGTGCTCGTCGGGCCCGATGGCAGGATCATTGGAAAATACCGGAAAGTACATCTGCCGGGCCACGACGCTCCGCAGCCGGGGCGGGCATTTCAGCATCTGGAAAAGCGATACTTCGAACCAGGAAACCTCGGCTTCCCGGTTTTTGACGGCTTCGGAGGGCGCGTCGGAATGATGATCTGCAACGACCGCCGCTGGCCGGAGGCCTATCGTGTCATGGGACTGCAGGGCGTCGACCTGATTGCGCTGGGGTACAACACGCCAATGGATCACACAGGTCACAGCGACATCGATGGGCTCACCCAGTTCCACAATCATCTGAGCATGCAGGCGGGGGCCTATCAGAATGCGTCCTGGGTGGTGGGAACCGCGAAATGCGGGCGGGAGGAAGGCTCGATGATGGTCGGCCAGTCGGTCATCATCGCCCCCTCAGGCGAGATTGTCGCCATGGCCGGCACGTTGGAAGATGAAGTCATCACAGCAAAAGCCGACCTGGACATGGGGACGCGGTACCGGGAGACGATCTTTGACTTTGCGCGCCACAGGGAACCGGAGAGCTACGGCCTGATCGTCGAGCGCAAAGGCGCTGGCGATCCGATCTGACCAGGCTCATTGATCGGTCTCCGGGGTCCTTTCCGGATGCGGCATCTGACTGGCAAAGCAATCGGCAATGGCGCCTGCTGTGGTGATCCAGACATCATCGCGACGCGCACAGATATGGCGGAGGGCGCGGCGCAAATGACGCAGGCGCGCCGGTTGGCCGACGATGTAGGGATGCAGCGCGATACCCATGACCAACGGCTGCGCGGTGGACTGCTCCAGCATTTCATCGAATGTGTCGGTGATCAGCATGGCAAACCCCGAGGCCGTTTCTTTTCGTGCAACGACCGCGGGGATGTCGTTGACCTCTTGCGGGTAGGGAACGGACAACAGATGTCCGCGTCGCGTCCGCATCCAGACCGGCTGATCATCCATGCACCAGTTCAGCGTATAGCGGTAACCGGCCTCCTGCAGCAGATCAGGGGTCACGTGGCTTTCCGCGATCCATGGGCTCAGCCAGCCTGCCGGCGGTCTGCCCTCCGCCCGGGCAATCCGCGCGGTTGCATCGGCGATCAGAGCGGCTTCCTCGGTTTCACTGAGGGTGCTCTGACGTTCCGAATTCGTCCGCCCGTGACCCGCGATTTCGTCGCCCCGCGCGCGATGCGCCTCGAGAAGCGCGGGCGCGTAGTCATACATTGCCGAATTCATCAGAACCGTGGCTGGCAAGGACAGGGCGTCGAGCATATCCATTACCCGCCAGGCGCCAACCCGGTTGCCGTAGTCGCGCCAGGCGTAGTTCAGTACGTCGGGCTGCGGGCCGCCGGGGGCCAGTTCCGCGCCAAGGCCCTCCCCGAAGGCAAAATGCTCCAGATTAAGCCCCAGATAGACAGCGAGGCCCTTGCCTTGCGGCCACCGGAACCCCGGGCGTGCCGCGATAGGGCTGTAGTCATACCGATCATGCGAGGGGAGCGTCACAACGGTGCCTCCGACAGACCGGCCCGGTCAAGCAGCCACTCGGCGCTGTCGTTCCAGACGTTTGTTTCAACGATCAATCCATCCCGCACCACGAAGCTGTCAATAAAGCGGTTGCCGTCGAAGGGGGTGCCGTCGGGCCATTCCCCGTAGAGGTGACCTGTTGAATAGACATGCACATCCCGTGTTTCCGGGTCCAGAGCTGCGTGCATCTGAGGCAGTCGTTTCTTGACCCACCTGTAGCGTTTGGCATTGAAATCCGCGGTCTGGGAGGCCGACGCAAATGCCCGTCCGCCGGTAAATATGATTGCAGCCCCTTCCGCTAGGTACGCCGAGGCACCTTCGGGGTCAGGGATCATGGAGCGTTCAAGGTAGGCCGCGACCAGGGCGCAGGCCTCTGAGAGGGCGTCATCGTTCACAGGAACGCGCCGAACCGGGCAGCTGCCACAACCCCGTCGATCAGGCGCACACGAATGTCTGATGATGCCCGGGCGGGGATATGGGACATGCCGGCACACCCAAGGACAACGGACTGAATGTCATCTTCAGCCTGCGCATGGGCAATCTCCGCCAGAACCCTTTCAGCGGCCCGATCTGCATCCTCTTCCAACGCAAGGACGGGCACGCCAGAGGCGCGCACCTTTGCCAGATAGCCCCCAAAGCCCAAGTCATGGACGTTCTGAAACAAGATCGGAACCGAAACCTCAAGCGTCGTCACAACCGAAAATCTTGGCCCCGTCAGCGCGGCCATGTGATAGGCCGCTTGTCCAATCCCTATGACAGGGCAGTCGGCGATTGCCCTGGCTTCAACAAGACCGGTATCATCCGAGCAGCCGATGATAATGGCACGCGCCTCTTGCTCTGACGCTTTGGCCACCAATTTCAAAAGCGGCGGGATGCAGAGCGTGTGATCCGCAGGGCCCTGGATCGCCGGGGGGCCGTCATGCGAGGTCCAAGCCTCGATCTGCGTCTGCGGGCAGGTCTTCTGGGCCGTTGCCAACATCGCTTCCGTCATAGACACGGTGCTGTTGGGGTTGATGATGACGATCATACCATTCCCTTGCCTGCATCATTGCCCTTGGCCGCGCGGCGGCGATTTGCCCAGACAGCGATAGCAAGAAAGAGGCCGATGATCACCAGCGAAAAGACCGTCGTAAGCGTGCCAAGAGCGTATAGAACGGGGGAGGTCACGTTCGTGGTCATGCCGTAGATTTCCAGCGGAAGGGTATTCTTGCTGCCGGAGGTCAGCAGGGTTCGTGCAAATTCGTCGTAGCTGAGCGTGAATCCGAAGAGGGCCACACCGATCAGCGAGGGGGCGATGATCGGAAGCACCACATGCCGGATCGTTTGCCATGGACTTGCACCGAGATCGCGCGCGGCTTCCTCGTAGCTTTTGTCAAAGCGGTTGAAGACAGCGAACATGATCAACAGGCCGAAGGGCAGCGTCCATGTCAGCTGGGCGCCATAGCCGGAGGTTGACCAATGGACATTGACGCCAGCCTGGCTGAACAGGAGGCCCACGCCCAGTGAGATCAGGATGGAAGGGATCACGAGTGCTGTGACAATCAGATAAAACAGGACTGTGGAGCCGGGGAATTTCTTGCGAAACGCCAGACCGCCCATCACGGAGACGACAATTGTCGTCACCATCACCATCAACCCAAGCAAAAGACTGCGCCGGAAGCTGCCCCAGATGTCGCCGACCGCCTGCTGCTCGAACAGGTCATAGAACCAGTAAAGGGACACCCCCCGCATCGGGAAGGTCAGACCGCCGCCGGGACCCTGAAAGGACAGGATGCCGATTGTCAGGGTGGGGCCGTAGAGAAACAGAATGAAAAGCGCAAAGAAGGCTGTCAGCACATAGAATGAGCGCGAACGCGGTTCCATCGTCACAGCTCCTTCCGGATGTCGACAAAGCGCAGCAAAATGCCGATCACGATGAGCACCGTCAGCAGCAACACGACGGCGGTGGCGGAGGCGGAGGGATACTGCAGCAGCGAGATATCGTTGGAGATCAGCCGCCCCACATTTGCCGACTGGCTGCCCGACATGATCCGAACGGTAAAGAAGTCGCCCATCACCAGCGTGACCACAAAGATGGTCCCGATCATGATGCCGGGCTTTGTCAGCGGCAGGATGACGTTCCACAAGATCTGTGCGCCGTTGGCACCGCCGTCACGCGCGGCCTCGATCAGGGATTTATCGATGCGCATCATGGTGTTGAAAATCGGGACAACCATGAAAAGCGTATAGAGATGGACAAATGCCAGCACGACGGAAAAGTCGCTGAAAAGCAGCCACTCCAGCGGCTCGTCGATCACGCCCCATGAAATGAGCGTGGAATTTGCAATGCCGTTGCGGCCCAGAAACGGGATCCAGCTGATCATGCGGATAATGTTGGATGTCCAGAACGGAATGGTGCAGAGCAGGAACAGGGCGACCTGCCAGGTCAGGCTGCGGATGTGAAACGCGAGGTAATAGGCGACGGTGAAGCCGATCAAGAAGGTGAAAATCCACGTCAAGATCGCGTATTTGAACGTGTTCACGAAGACGGTGTAGGTCACCGGCGAACCGAAAAGGAACTCGTAGTTGTCGAATTCGAACGCCGGTACGATCGAGAATTCCGTGGCGCGCCAGAAACTGACCACCACGATCATGACAATCGGCAGGACGAGAAAGAGGAACAGCACCGCCGCAAGCGGGGATACCATCATCAGGCCCGTTATGCTGTTGTTATTGAGAAGTTTCCGCATGGTGTCCGGGGCTGATAGGGGATGAAGGGGGGCGCAGTCTTGCGCCCCCGCCGTGCCTTAGGCCGCGATGAATTCGTTCCATTTGCGAACCATGTACTGGTTTTCATCCATGACGGAGTTCCAGCAGGCAACAGCGCCCATGCGGTCAAGGAAAGACCCGCCGTCCCGTACGGCGCCCGGTCCTTCAAGAACAGTGCCCTGCGGGCTGACGATCTCGCCCTTGGATTCCTTGCCCTCGTACCAGTAGCCCCATTCGTCTTCTGTCATGAACTCCTTGGAGGTCTCTGGCACGGCAGAGTAATAGCCCTGGCGCATCAGGAACCCGCCGACCCAACCGGACAGGTACCAGTTGATGTATTCATAGGCCGCATCCAGTTTCGCGCCCTCAAGGCTGGCGGCGAGACCCATGCCACCGCCCCAGGAACGGTAGCCCTCTTCCAGAGGCTGATAGACGCAGGGAATGCCCTGTGC
This sequence comes from Sulfitobacter sediminis, assembly GCF_040811725.1. Lineage (NCBI taxonomy): Bacteria > Pseudomonadati > Pseudomonadota > Alphaproteobacteria > Rhodobacterales > Roseobacteraceae > Sulfitobacter > Sulfitobacter sediminis. The sequence goes on along the minus strand of NZ_JBFNXX010000029.1, from coordinate 16,479 downwards.
CCTGACGGCGGTGATTGCGGGCGACCACATGGACTGGATCACCACTTCGCCTGAGGCCATCAGGTTGACACTTTCGTCGAAAGACTTCCAGAAGGCGCGGAACTGCCCGTTCTTTTTGGCTTCGGTAAAGATCGCCATGGTCAGGTCGATCTCTTCACGGGTCATATTGCCCTTGTCGGGGTATTTGTATTCGCCCATGGATTCCACGACCATTGCCATGTCCATGATCCCGATGGACGAGATATCGAGGATCGATGCCTTGCCCTTGAATTCGGGGTTCAGCAGCTCTGACCAATTGTTGATCGGGCGTCCGATCAGGTCAGGACGGATGCCCAGAGTATCGGCGTTATAGATCGTCGGGATCAGTGTCATCCAGCCGGACTCGTTATCCACGAATTCCTTGCCGTCGGCGCCCTCAACGAAGCCGACCGTGTGCGGCGCCGTGCCCTGCGCGATTTCGCTTGTCGGGGTCAGTTTGCCGCTGCGGAAGGTCCCGGCGATTTTGTCGTAGTTGGTGATCTTGGAGGTGTCCATTGCCTGCAGGTTGCCCGTTGGCCAGACCTTCTTGCAGATCCAGTATTCGATGTCAGCGATGTCAAAGCTGTCGGGCTGCGTGGCCACGCGCTGGGTCACGCTGTCGGAATCCAGCGCGGTCATTTCCATGGTGATGCCAAGGTCTTCCTTGGCTTTGGCCGCGATCTCGTTGAAGGCGGACACGCCCGTGCCTGCCTGGCGCAGCACGATGTTGGATTGCGCCCAGACCATCGGGGCCGCCAATGTGCCTGCGGCTGCGGCCACACCGGTCTTGAGCAGGGTGCGGCGGCTGAGGCCATTTCGTTTTGTGTACAATGTCATGGTTCTCTCCTTGTTGGTCGTGTGGTGCCGTTTGTCATGCGGTCAGTTGGTGTTGGCTGGCGGTATCCCAGGTCAGGCCGATCCGGTCGCCGGGGTTGTGCGGATTCGCAAAGAAGGCGGCATCAGGCATCAGCGCGGTGACCTCCTGGTCACCGGCAACCCTGGTCAGGACGGAGACATGCGTGCCCTGGTACTCCACCGCCAGAATGCGCGCCTCTAGTCGCCCTTCAGGGACTGTGGTGGTGGTAACAGCATCCGTTCGGATCGCGATATTGCCCTCGGGCAGGGCGATCACGTTATGACCGCCCATGAACTGCGCCACGAATTTGGTCTTCGGCGCGTTGAAAACTTCGCGGGCGGGCCCGGCCTGCTCGATCACGGCGTTGTTCATCACGACCACCTCATCGGCAAGCGCAAGCGCTTCATCCTGTCCGTGGGTGACATGCAAGAAGCTGATGTCGAGTTCTTTCTGAAGTTTGCGCAACTCGCTGCGCATCCGGACCCGGAGGAAGGGATCGAGTGCCGAGAGCGGCTCATCCAAGAGCAGGACCTGCGGCCGGGTGATCAGCGCGCGGGCCAGGGCGACACGTTGCTGCTGCCCACCGGAAAGCTGCGCTGGCAGGCGACCGGCCAGGGGCGTCAGGTCGACCAGTTCGAGCATCTCGTTTGCCTTGGCATGACGTTCTGACTTGTCGACGCCTTTCATCTTGAGACTGAAGGCCACGTTGTCGAGGACGCTGAGATGCGGAAACAGGGCATAATTCTGGAACATCATCGCCGTGCGCCGCTTTGCCGGTGGTAGGGCGGAAATGTCGCGACCCGCCAGGAGAATTGACCCTTCGCTGACCGTTTCATGTCCAGCAATCATGCGCAGCGTTGAGGATTTGCCACAGCCTGAGGGACCGAGCAGGCAGGTATAGCTGGACGATCTGAAGTGATGGCTGATGCTGTCCACGGCGAGTGTGCTGCCATAGCGCTTTGTCAAAGCCACCAACTCAAGATCTTGCTTCACACCGGTCATTCATGCCCCCACTGTTGCTGCCAGCAGCGCAAGAAATCCCTGAGTTGAAAAGAATTTGCCGATTGAAGGGGTACGTTTTCGCGATATTCGCCCTGAAATTAATCGCCCTACGGTTTATATGGGTAATTTTTGGGCACAATGTTGTGTACAATTCTGAAGTATGATTGCATTCAATTCCGCGCTCTCTTGTCGCCTTTGCCGTTTCTTGGCATCAGAAAACCCAGAGGATCATTCAGATGCAGACAACAGCGACAGATGCGGGTCGCGCGGACCGCAAGCCTCCGACGAGTGACGCGGTCTGTCAGGAGCTTTCCCGGGCCATTCACGAGCACCGCCTCGCCCCCGGCACCAAGTTGGGAGAGGACGAACTCGCCGAAATATTCGGTGTTTCTCGGACCATCATTCGGACCGCGTTGCAGTCGCTGGCCCATGGGAAACTGGTTGAAATCCATCGCAACCGGGGCGCATTCGTGGCCAAACCCACGCCCGAGGAGGCCCGCGAGATATTTGAGGCGCGCGAACTGCTTGAGCCCCGGACGGCGCGCTCAGCCGCGATCAAGGCGACCCCGGAGGATGTCGCGGTTCTCAGGGCACATATCGCGAAAGAACATGCGGCGCTGAAGGCGGATGATCGTGGTCTTGCGCTCTACCTTTCAGGTCAACTGCATGTCCATATTGCCCGCATTGCCGCCCAGGCGACAATCGCGGCATTCATCGAAACGCTGGTCGCCCGTTCCTCGCTGATTGTGGCGCTCTACTGGAAACGCCAGCGCGCGCTTTGTGAAAGCCACGCTCATAACGCCCTGGTCACCGCCATCGCGAGCAATGATGGACAGGCTGCCGAGGAGTTGATGCACAGCCACCTCGTGGACCTGCATAGCGCTTTGGATTTGAAGAAGGTGCCCGTCCAAGGGACGTCTTTGAAGGAAATTCTGGGCTGACTAACAACTCCAGGTCCATCGCTTTTCTTATGTCGCCGGCACCAATCGTGGATTGTCGCAGGGCAGGGCCGGTAATCCCGCGCCAAGCTTTCGATATTGCGCGGTTCGAGCCAGCGGCACCAATTGTTCTATGTTTTCAAGAGGTACGGATTCCTCGTTCTTGGCATGAAGAACACTCCACCTTATTGGTGAAAAGGCACGGGCCTCATCCAGCCTCCGCCAGTCGTTGCCGGGAAAACCCCAGCAAAGCTTCGCCACGGCAGATCGGATGCCCACCGGCGGTCATGGTCTGCCGCTACAGAGCCGGTATGCGGCGCCACTTCTCGGGGCCGGTTCGGTGGATCGAGTTCCCGCTGCTGTCAACGGCGACGGTGACGGGCATATCCTCGACCTTGAGCTCGTAAATGGCTTCCATGCCCAGATCTTCGAAGGCCACCGGGCGGGCGGCCTTTATTGCCTTGGACACAAGATAGGCCGCGCCCCCTACCGCGATCAGATATGCGGCGCGGTGCTTTGCGATGGCGTCCAGTGCCGCGGGGCCACGCTCGGCCTTTCCGATCATGAGCTTCAGACCTGTGTCACTCAGGATGCGATCGGTGAACTTGTCCATCCGGGTGGATGTTGTCGGCCCGGCGGGTCCGATTGCCTCGTCGCCCACGGCATCGACGGGTCCCACGTAGTAGATCGCCCGTCCCCGCAGATCGACAGGCAGGGCTTTTCCCTTGTCGAGCATGTCGATCATGCGCTTATGGGCCGCATCGCGCCCTGTGTAGAGCGTGCCAGAGAGGAGCAGTGTCTGCCCCGGCTCCAGCGAGGCAATGAGATCGTCGGTCAAATTGTCGAGGTCGATTTTCCGGGCCATCGCACTCGCCTCATCGAGCAGGATTTCCGGGTAGAGGGCCAGGTCCGGCGGCGTGAATTCGGCCGGGCCGGAACCGTCGAGGGTGAAATGCGCGTGCCGTGTGGCGGCGCAGTTCGGAATAAGCCCGACGGGGAGAGAGGCAGCATGGGTCGGGAAGGAGCGGACCTTGACGTCGAGCACGGTTGTCACGCCGCCAAGACCCTGCGCGCCGATCCCCAGTGCGTTGACCCGCTCCGCGATTTCCAGCCGCAACTCCTCGGTCCGGTTCGAGGGGCCGCGCCGCTGCAGGTCGTGCAGGTCGATGGGTTCGCTCAGGGCTGCCTTTGCAAGGGCCATGGCCTTGTCGGCGTTGCCGCCGACCCCGATGCCGAGGATCCCCGGCGGGCACCATCCGGCACCGAGTGTCTCGACGGTCTCCACCACCCAGTCGGCGACCGAACCCGAAGGATTCAGCGTGGTGAACTTCGCCTTGTTCTCGGACCCGCCCCCCTTGGCTGCAACCTCGACCTCGATCCGGATCCCTTCGACCATTTCCACTGTCAGCATGCAGGGCGTGTTGTCCCCGGAATTCTTACGCGCGCCCAACGGATCGACAACCACCGAGGCGCGCAGCGGGTTGGTATCACGCAGATAGCCCTGTCGTGTGCCTGCGTCGCAGATGTCTTGGAGCGACCGCTTGAAATCGGTCCTGGCCTGTACGCCGTAGCGGATGTGGATGTTCGCAGCGCCCGTATCCTGGCAAATCGGTCGCCGGCCAATTGCGCACATGCGGGAATTCACAAGGATCTGCGCCATGGCCTGCTTGGCCCCCGGATTCTCCTCGCGTGCCCAGGCGGAGGTCATCGCCTTGATGAAATCGGGCGGATGAAAGTAGGAGATGTATTGCAACGCCTCGGCTATGGAGGCGATCAGGTCCTCTTCGCGAATGATGGTCATCCCGGCTTTCCCCCATGCGGCTTATCTCAACGATTACCGTACCATCGCGATATTCGGAAAGGGCGACAACCCTGCCTTGGGAACCGGCCTGAATTGTCTTGACCGTCGTATGCTGCACCTCCGGGGCCGGTCCCTCGATCATGAGAAGAGGCAGGCCCGCCGCTTTGCCGCTTTGCCGCTTTGCAGCAGGTCATCACGCGCCGGGGTGACCACGGCCCGCGACCAATTCTAGTCAGCACCGAGGATGGCGGCAGGGGCCTGCTCCCTGACCTCGGGACGGACAGCGTCCTCAAGGTTGAGGAACACGCGATGTGCCGCCGAATTCATAGTTTGCTCGAAGTGGAGGCTGGTTCGCAGGCCTCACACAACACCCTCGCTAGGTCCTCGGTCCGGCGCGGGATGAGCACCGTCGGTATCCTAGGGAAACGTTTCGCGCCAGCGTTGCACGAAGGCGCGGCGTTTGTGTTGATCCAGACCGACGAGGAGCGCCGGCGACAGCGGGATGGGTCTGAGGCTGATGTCAGGATTCTCGGGCAGTCGAAGCGCTGGGTGAATGCCATCGTCCGTTTCGACGATGAGCTTGGCGGAGCGCATGGCCGAACGGCCAGCCTCGGACAGCAGAAAGTCGATCAGCGCACCGGCGATCTCCTGCTCTGCCGCGCGCCTGGGAATGAGCGCGGCGCGCGACAGCACAAGCGTGTAGTCGTCGGGGGCGACCACCACGAGGTCGGGGTTCTCCTCCGCCCGTGCAAGGGCGTAGGAGCCCAGAACATTGTAGGCCACGAGGTAGGTGCCCGTGACGACCCCATCGATGATTTCGGATGAACAGCAGGTGGCGACCGCGCCGCTTCGGCCAAAAGCTTCGATAAGGCTGCCGAAGGTCGTGGCCTGCTGCGCGTCCGCGAAGGCGAAAAGGTAGCCCAAACCGGACGCTTCGATATCGTAGGTTGCGACACGACCTCGGAACCGGCTGTCTTCCGGTCTCAGCAGATCGATCAGATCGAACCGGGACCGGGGGGCTTCGGCGTTGTCCACGAACCCCCTGTTGAAGACGATGACGGCCGGTTCCCGCGTGATCCCGAAAACCTCGTCCCGCCAGTTTGAAACCGTGGGAAGCTCTGCCGTCAGCGGGGACCTGTGACGCGCCGCGCATCCGTCGTTCGCGAGTTTGACTTGCTGGTCAATGGAGGAACTCACGACGAGATCGGCCGCCGCGCCACCGCTTCTGCAGTCCGTTTCAGAGACGATGTAAAGGTCGTTCGAGCCCCATTGTTCGTAGTCGATCCGAACTTCGCCGAAGCGTCCCAGGAATGCCAGTAGCACGGGCTCGAACAAGGCGATGTCTGTGGTGCCGCGGACGAGGAGTCGGGTCGCCGCCTCCTCTGAACCATAGGTCTTCGTAGCTTCGGGCACAGGCTCGGTCGCGGCAGAGGTTGCGAAAGCGGTCAGGAAGAGGGTGAGCGCCAAGAACCTCATTCGTCATCCTCAACGCGGGCCAGATTTAGCGTCACCTGGAATACCGAACGCGCGTTCCTTTCCATTTCCATAGACCCTCCGTGAGCCCGGGCGACAGCGTCCACGATTGACAGCCCAAGCCCCGCGCTCTTAGCCGAGACACCCGCATTCTTGGTGAATCGCGATCCGGCGTCCGCCCACATCTCTTCGGGGATGCCCCCGCCGTGATCCCGCACGCCGATACGCGCGATGGCCCCTGTACCCTGAACGAAGACCGTTATCGGCGGTTTGCCGTGGTTGGTCGCGTTGTTGACCAGGTTCTTGCAGGCTTCAACAAGGGACAATGCATCTCCCTGACACATCACCGGCTCCTCGGGCAGATCGAGACGGACGGGCTGTCCGCCTTCGCCCATGCTCTGATCGGTTTGTGCGACCGCATTCGTGGCGACGGTTCGCAGGTCCAGCGCCTTACGGTCTACCGTATCGGCACGGTGAATGATCAGGGCATGATTGAGCAATTGGTCCGTGAGCCGGCTCAGATTCCTCGATCTGTCGTGAATGCGCTCGACGATCCTGAGCTGGCGCTCGGGATCGGTCTCCTCAGCGGCCAGTTCGGCCTGTGCGCGCAGGGCCGCAATCGGCGTGCGCAACTGGTGTGACGCGTCGGCGATCAGCGTGCGCATGACATGCAGTTGCCGGTCGATCCGCGCGATGAACCGGTTGAGCGCCAGTACCAGACTGCCGATCTCGCGTGGCACGTTGATATTCACCGGCGTGAGGTCCTTGCTCGACCGTGCCGCGAATTCGCGTTCGATCTGCCGAAGGGGTCGCAGTGCAGACTGTACCGCAAGGACTGCGAGCGCCGACATAATGGCTCCCGCCCCGGCGACCGCAATGAGGGCGTTTAGCGTGATTTGCCGCGCAAGTTCCCGCCGCGCTTCGGTGGTTTGGCCGATAATCACGTCCACCGATCCGAGGAACGTCCGCTCGGCGAATTGTCGGGTCACGCGCGCAAAGCGGGTGGGTTCGCCTGCGAACACGCCGCTGTAGAAGGTCTCGTCGTCATCGGGACGCGTGACGGTCTCGTATCCCGTGATCAGCGCGCCGTCGCTGGCGAAAACGCCATAGACCACGCGGTCGCGCGGGGCGAGGGAGAGCAGTTCGAAGGCCGATACCGGGATATCGACGGTGACCTCTCCGGCCCGCAAGGCAAGGGAGCCGGCGATCTGGTTGGCCGCGCCGATCAGCAATCGGTCGAACGACCGCTGCGCCGCTGTCCGACCGTAGGCAAAGGCCGCGATGGCGACCACGATGCCGCCGATGGCGAAGATCATAACGATCGAGAAGGCCAGACGAGAGCGCAGGGATCCGGTGATCCGTGGCTGCGGATGCCCGTCACTCGCCATCGATCAACTGGTAGCCGAGGCCGCGCAGTGTCTTGATCGAGACACGGCTCGCCGCCAGTTTCTTTCGCAGCCGTCCGACATACAGTTCGACCGCGTTGACGTTCACCTCATCGTCATTGAACGAGAACATGCGATCGAAGAGCTTTTCCTTGGGCACCACTCGCCCGCGGTTCGCCAAAAGGATTTCCAGGACGCTGAATTCGCGCCGGGGCAGCGATACCGGATCGCCCGCGATCTCGACGGTCAATCCGGAGGGATCAAAAAGGATGTCGCCGAAGGTGATGATCCCCGAGCGATCCGGGTCCTGTCGGCGCAGCATGGCCCTGATCCGGGCATGAAGCTCTCTCAGGTCGAATGGCTTGACTAGGTAGTCATCCGCACCCTTGTCAAGCGCAGCGACCCGATCTTCGACGTCAGAGCGGGCGGTCAGCATCAGGATTGGTGTCCTGCTGCCGGAGCTGCGGACCGATGTCAGAAGGTGCAGGCCGCTGCCGTCGGGCAGACCGATATCGAGAACGACAACGTCATACTCCTGAACGGCAAGCGCATCAGCGGCGTCCTTGACAGAACGCGCATGGTCGATGGCGTCGCCCCGCCTTTGAAAGCTCGCGACGATCGCATCGGCCACATCCTCTGTATCCTCGACAAGCAACAGGCGCACGGTCCTTCAGCCCTCCCTCTGAACAGTCTTGAACAGTTTCGTCGGAATATCCAGCAAACGCGCCCGGGGAGGCGAATGCCAACGGTCTGACAGTTTGGTGACAGACTTGAGGCGTAGGTTTCTTTGGTCCGGTGGCGACAGCCACCCGCTTGGGAACCAGTGACAACTTGGAGGAGAACATGCTGATATCCAAACTTTCCCGCCGCGCCTTGGTCGCGGCCGCCGCCGTTGCGCTTTGCATTGGCGCGCCGGTGCTGGCCGGGGGCCATCAGGTCCTCGACAAGGTGCACTTTCTGATCCCCGGCGGTGCCGGCGGTGGTTGGGACGGAACCGCCCGTGGCACCGGAGAGGCGCTGACCGGTGCGGGCCTTGTCGGCACCGCGTCCTACGAAAACATGTCCGGCGGCGGTGGGGGCAAAGCGATCGGCTACCTGATCGAGAATGCCGAGTCGAACGACGACACGCTGATGGTCAACTCGACCCCGATCATCATCCGCTCTCTGACCGGCGTCTTTCCGCAGAACTTCCGCGACCTGACGCTGATCGCCGGCACCATCGGCGACTATGCAGCGCTGGTCGTCAATGCCGACAGCGATATCGACAGTATGGCGGATCTGCTGGCCAAATTCGACTCGGACCCGAATGGCACCGCGATCGGTGGCGGTTCGGTGCCGGGGGGCATGGACCACCTCGTGGCGGCTATGGCGATGGAAGCGGCAGGCAAAGACCCGCTGGCGGTGAAGTACATCCCCTATGATGCAGGCGGCAAGGCCATGGCGGCGCTGCTGTCGGGAGAGATCGCGGCGCTGTCCACCGGCTTTTCCGAAGCCGTCGCACTGGCCGAGGCAGGCGAAGTCAAGATCATCGGCGTGACCTCGGACGAGCGTGTCCCGGCCTTCCAGGACGCGCCGACGCTGAAGGAACAGGGCATCGACACCACCTTCGTCAACTGGCGCGGTTTCTTCGGCGCCCCGGGCCTGCCGGAAGACAAGGTCGCCGCATTCCAGGCCGCGCTTGAGAAGATGTACGAGACCGATGAATGGGAAGCCGTGCGCGCCCGCAACGGTTGGGTCAACATCCACAACTCGGGTGATGAGTTTAAGACCTTCCTGGAAAACCAGGAGAAGGTCATCGGCGACCTGATGAAGAAACTCGGCTTCCTCTGAGGCCGAAATCAACAAGTCAGACGGCGGCTGCACCGAAAAGACAGCCGCCGTTTCACATCAAGGGAGGGGACCCAATGGCACTGGATCGTTGGATAGCTTTTGTCATCCTGTGTGTCGCGCTGATCTATTCTTACGCGGCATTCTTCACCATGGATCAGCTGTTGCCGCCGTTCATGCAACGCAATCCGATCTGGCCAAGCACCTTTCCCAAAGTCCTGTCGGTTCTGGCTATCCTCACCTCGCTGGTGATCCTGTTGGGGGTCGAAAAAGCGCCAGAGAAGGACAGCCCGCCTGAAATCGATTATCGCCGCCTCGGTGATTACCACCTCTGGCAGGCCATCGCGCTGCTGGCGCTGATGGTGGCCTATGCACTGCTCCTGCGTCCGGCCGGTTTCCTGCTGTCGACGGTGAGCTTTCTGACCCTCGGCGCGGTGATCCTGGGCGAGCGCAAGTTCTACATCCTGCTGCCTGTCGCCATCTTGGCCACCGGTGTCGTCTGGTACCTGGTCGAGCGTGTCCTGGGCATCTTCCTGCGCCCCCTGCCGTTTTTCTTCTGAGGAGGCCGAAGCATGCTTGAAGGACTTCTCATCGGCCTTCAGACGGCCCTGTCCATCCAGAACCTCCTGATGGTGATAGCGGGCTGCCTGATCGGGACATTCATCGGCATGCTGCCCGGCCTCGGGCCGATGTCGATCATCGCCATCATGATCCCGGTTGCCATTTCCATGGGCGATCCCTCGGCGGCGCTCATTCTGTTGGCGGGGGTGTATTATGGCGCCATCTTCGGCGGCTCGACCTCTTCGATCCTCTTGAACGCTCCGGGCGTGGCGGGCACTGTCGCCAGTTCGTTCGACGGATACCCGATGGCGCGCAAAGGGCAGGCGGGCAAGGCGCTGACGATTGCTGCCATCGCCAGTTTCGCAGGTGGCACAATCGGCGCGCTTCTGCTGATGGTCTTTGCCCCCGCGCTGTCCTCGGTGGCACTGCTGTTCCACTCGGCGGAGTATTTCGCGCTTATGGTGGTGGGCCTCTCGGCCATCGCGGCCTTTGCCGGTACGGGACAGGTGGCAAAGGCGCTGCTCATGACGCTTGTGGGCCTGATCATGGCGACGGTGGGCGAAGGGGCGCTTTTCAACCTGCCGCGATTCACCATGGGCATCATGGACCTGCAATCGGGCTTTGGCTTTATCACGCTGGCCATGGCGATGTTCGCCCTGCCAGAAGCGCTGTTTCTGGTCCTGAAGAAACGGGAAATAAGTGAGGACGGCGGCAAGATCGAGAACCTGCGCATCAGCCGCGAGGAAGGAAAGAAGATTGCTCCGGTGATCGGGCGGCAATCGCTGCAGGGCTTTTTCATCGGCGTCCTGCCGGGCGCAGGCGCCACGATCGCGAGCTTTCTGGGCTACGCCGTCGAGCGCAACATCGCCTCGAAGGAGGAGCAGGAGGAATTCGGCAAGGGCTCGATCAAGGGGCTGGCTGCACCGGAAACCGCAAACAACGCGGCGTGCACAGGCTCTTTCGTACCGCTTTTGACCCTCGGCATCCCCGGCTCGGGCACCACGGCGATCCTTCTGGGCGCGCTCATCGCCCTGAATGTGACCCCCGGGCCGCGCCTGATGGTGGATGAGCCACAGGTGTTCTGGGCCGTTATCATGTCAATGTTCATCGGCAATCTGGTTCTGCTGATCCTGAACCTGCCGCTTATCCCGTATATCGCCAAGGTCCTGACGATCCCGCGCAACTATCTGATCCCGTTCATTTTGTTCTTTACGCTGATGGGGGCCTATATCGGTCAGAACAACGCAACGGAACTGCTGATCCTCGTTGGCTTCGGCGTCTGCGCCACGGCCCTGAAGTTCGCCGACTACCCGCTCGCGCCGCTGCTGATCGGCTTCATTCTGGGCGGCATGATGGAGAACAACTTCGCACGCTCGATGCAGCTATACGACGGTATGGGTTTCATCATTGACCGTCCGATGACCTTGGCTCTGCTGGTGATTGCCGCTCTCCTTGTGCTGCTGCCGAGCTACCGCGCCAGGCGTGCGAGGGCGCGTGCCGAGGGCGTGGCGGAAGGCGACTGAGGAACTGGCGTAGCTTGCCGCGCGAGAGCCGCGCCGGTCACCTGCCTTTAGTCTTGTCTCGATCAGCCGCTCTTGCGGATGCCTTCGACGTGCAGATCGAACCCGTCCTGAATGTGGTTCGTAAACGCCTCGAGGGCGGCGGTGCGGTCGCCGGTGGCGAGGACGTCGACGAGGGCGATGTGATTGCCGAGCGATTTGGCGATATCTGTATTCTCGATGGCCGCGAAGAGGTGGAATGCCATGCCGCGGCCCCAGATCACGTCGAACATCTCAAGCAGGAAACGGTTGCCCGCCGCTTCCATGAAAGCGCGGTGAATGCTGCGGTTCGCGACGAAATAGTCCTGCGTGGTGGGGTTCTTCAGGTCCTCGGCCTTCGTGATCAGGTCCCGAAGCTTTTGTAACTGGCCCTCATCCTTGTGCGCGGCCAGGATGCGGGCCGCCTGACCCTCGATCGCGGCGCGGGCCTGGTAGAGCTCCAGCGTTTCGGCCTCGGTGATCTTGGTCAGCCGGAAGCCACCTGAATTGGCAACCCGTAATACGCCTTCCTGTTCGAGGCGCAGAAGCGCTTCGCGCACCGGGGTTCTGCTGATTCCCAGTTCAGACGCCAGCGTCTCCTGGATAAGCCGGTCATCGGGTCCGATGGTGCGATTTATGATCGCCTCCACCAGTTGATCATAGACATCGTCGGCCAGCCGCCGTCTCTGGGTTTTTATGCTTTTCAGTGCCATCGTTTGTTGCCTCGCCTCCTTGTTGTGTACTGTATACAGAAAACCAGAGGAGGCAATGAGGGGCTTGTCTTTTCATGTATCCTGTATACAGCATCCAGCAATAATTCACCTCCAGGGAGAGAGCCGATGTGTGGCATTGCGGGACGCATTCTGAACGCACCGGGAATGGTCGGCCGGGACCTTGTCGCGCTGATGGCGGCGCAGGAACATCGCGGGGCCGACAGCACGGGTTTCGCCATCTACGGGGCACCCTGTGACAGCGGGTATATCCTGCGCGGCATGGGCTTTGACAAGGCGCAAATGGACAGCGACCTTGAACAGTTCCGTGCGGTCCTGAAGGAGCATAAGACAGATTTCCAATCGGAGCCGCAGATCGTGACGGACGCGAACAAGCACTACTGCTTCCGGATCGAGATCGGTGATCCCGACGATCTTGCGGCCTGGACCCGGGATGCTGACGATTTGACCAGCCGGATCGAGGTGCAGTCCTGCGGCCGCAGTCTGGAAATCGTCAAGGACATCGGCGGGTCCGAAGAGGTGGGTGAGAAACACAAGGTGCACGAGATGGTGGGCACCCACGGTCTGGGCCATGCCCGGCTCGCGACGGAGTCCAGCGTCTTGCCGAATGCTTCGCACCCTTTCTGGGCGCGGCCGTTCTCGGACGTGGCCATCGTCCACAACGGGCAGATCACCGATTACTATACTTGGCGCGACCGTTTGCAGCGGATGGGCTACCGCTTTCTGACGGAAAACGATTCCGAACTGATCGCGGTCTGGGTGTCGAACCAGATGAAGCAGGGGCTGACGATGGAGCAGGCGCTGAAGAAATCCATCACCTCCATCGACGGTGTCTTCACCTTCATGATCGCCACTCCCGACGGCATCGGCTTCGCCAAGGATCGTTTCGCGATGAAGCCGCTCGTGGTGATCGAGCAGGCGGGCGAACTCGCCGCCGCGACGGAGGAGCAGGCGGTGCGCACGGTCTTCGCGGATGAATGCGACGTGATCAATTACGACGGCCCCAGCCTCTTTGGCATCTGGGGCGTCGGCAATCGGAGCATGGCAGCGTGAGTGAAATCGTCATCGAAGTCGGCAAGCGCCATATCCGCGAGATCAACGAGGAAATCCAGGAGGCCTGCAAGACCGGCAAGCCGATCCGGGTGGTAAACACACTAAGCCGGCACAACCTTGGCGTAGGGCTGCCGGATCATGCGGAGATCACCTTCGAAGGGTCGGTCGGCTATTACTGCGGCGGCCTGAACACCGGCGCGCGCGTCACGGTTGAACGCAATTGCGGCTGGGCGCTGGGAGAGGGGATGGCCAAGGGTCATATCGAGGTCGGGGGCCGCGCGGGCATGTCCTGCGGTGCTGCGATGATCGGCGGGACGATCCATGTGAAGGGCGACGCCGGTCCGCGCTGCGGCGTGGCCATGAAGGGCGGCAACATCGTCGTGGAAGGCAAGATCGGCTATCAGTCCGGCTTTATGGCGCATGCCGGCAAGATCATCGCGCTGGGCGGTGCCGGTGAAAGCTGTGCCGACGCGCTGTGGGAAGGCGAGGTCTGGGTCGCGGGCGAGGTGGACAGCTTGGGCGTCGACGTGAATGTCGTCGAGCCGACCGCCGAAGAGGTAGCCGAGGTGGACGCGATCCTTGAACCGCTCGGTCTGGTCGACGGGTCGCGCAACTGGCGCAAGATGATCTCTGGCCAGCGCCTTTGGTATTTCGAAAGCCGCGACGCCAGCGCGTGGTTGATGATCTGAGACAACGAGAGCGCAGGCCGGGTGCCGTGCGCCGAGCGGGAGACACAGCATGGCTGATGGTGACACCACCCCTTACGAATATCCCTTCGACATGGCCTCGGAGGATGAAATCCGGTTCCGCGACGCAGGCGCGATCGAGGGCCGCCCGGCGGGCGTGCCGTCGTCTTACGACGAGGGCGGATCGACCCGCTGGACGCCGGAGGCGATTTCCGAGGTGCACGCGCTGGCGCAGCTGGGCCGCCACCAGGTGCGCGGGTACAACACGTTCAACAAGCGGCTGCCCACTTTCGATGATCTGACATTCGTGCCAGCCACGATGACCCGCCTGCCGCTGGAGGGATACCGCGAGAATTGCGACACGACGACGGTGCTGGGTGGCGGACGTGGCCTTGTCGAACGTCCGCTTGAGCTGAAGATCCCGATCTATATCGCATCGATGTCGTTTGGGGCGCTGAGCGCTTCCGCGAAGGCGTCGCTGGGATACGGCGCCTCCAAGGTGGGCACGATGACCTGCACGGGCGAGGGCGGCATGCTGGAGGAGGAGCGTTCGGCGTCCTCCCGGCTTCTCTACCAGATGAGCCCTGCACGCTACGGCGTCGATCTGGATCATTTGCGCCGTGCCGATGCGCTTGAGATCGTGGTGGGGCAGGGGGCCAAGCCCGGGACGGGCGGGCTGCTGCTCGGCATGAAGGTCAGCCCGAGGGTAAGCAAGATGCGCACCCTGCCCGAGGGGGTCGACCAGCGATCGACCATCCGGCACCCGGATTTCCTCGGCGCGGACGATCTGGCCGTGAAGATCGAGGAATTGCGGATCGCGACCAATTACCAGGTGCCGATCTTCATCAAGATGGGCGCGACGCGGCCACGTTTCGATGTGGCCGTGGCGGCAAAGGCAGGGGCCGACGTGGTCGTCGTGGACGGCGCCGAGGGCGGCACGGGTGCCTCCCCGGAACTGCTGCTCAATCACACCGGCATCCCGACGATGAGCGCCATCCGCGCGGCACGCGAGGCGCTGGACGAGGCGGGTATGACTGGCAAGGTCTCGCTGGTGGCTGCGGGTGGTATCCGGTCGGGCGTCGATGCGGCCAAGTGCCTCGCGCTGGGGGCGGATGCGGTCATGATCGGCAATGCGGCGATGATCGCGCTGGGCTGCAACTCGCCGCGGTATCTTGAGGATTACAAGGCGCTCGGCACCTCGCCCGGGGCGTGCCACCATTGCCATACGGGCCGTTGCCCTGTTGGTGTGGCGACACAGGACCCCGAACTTGAGGCGCGCATGGACCCGACCGCTGGCGCCGAACGTATCGCACGCTACCTTACGGCCATGACCATGGAAATCACCGCCCTTGCCAAGGCCTGCGGCAAGTCTTCGGTTCATAATCTGGAGACCGAGGACCTGCGCGCGCTAAGCTTCGAAGCGTCGGCCTTTACCGGCGTGAAGATGGCCGGTATCGACCGTGCGTTCGACTGGTGAAGCTGGCGGTTCTTGACCTCTGTGTCTGGCTGCCCGAGTACCAATGGGACCAGGACCGTTTTGGCGATATCGTTGCCAATTGGCTGCGGCAAGAACTGCCCGAGGCCGATATGGAGGTGATCCAGATCGTGGAGGGCGCGGAGTTGCCCGCCCCGCATGCCTATGATGGTTACATTCTCAGCGGCTCGGACAAGGGTGTCTACGATGATACCCCCTGGATGGGGCCGCTGCGCTCTTTCCTTCAGGAGGCGCGGGATCACCGCAGTCCCCTGCTGGGCATCTGCTTCGGTCACCAGATCATGGCGGATGTCTTTGGTGGCAAGGCCGAGAAGGTCGGACCGCCCGAAGTGGGCGTGCGTACCTTTGATATGGAAGGCACCTCCGTCGGTGCGCATGTCTGGCATCAGGATCAGGTGACGCGCATGCCGCCGGGTGCCAGCGTTATCGCCGCTGCACCCTATTGTCCGGTTGCCGGACTCTCCTATGACTTTCCCGCGCTGTCCGTCCAGTTCCACCCGGAATACACCGCCGACTACGTGGCCACCTTTCTGCGCCGCAGCCGGGGAAAGGTCCTGTCCGAAGCGGAGACTGACCAGGCGATGGAGCAACTTGACGCCAGCACTGTGGTGCCGGATCTTTTTGCCGCGCGTGCGGCGGCCTTTTTTCGCGAGGCGCTGGCAGAAAAGGCCTGATCGGCGGGTTGGCTATGCCCCGCGATGTCAGCGCCCCGAGGGGCTTTCCCTGGGGCTCAGCTTGCGCCGCCCGGCAACCTTGAACCTGTCCGCCGTGCCGTAGTCGCGCATCGCAACACCGGCGACGAAATCGCCGAAGACCGGCCCGTGCTTGAAAAGATGGCCCGAGCACCCCCCTGCAAAGAGGACGTTGTCGTGTTCCGGATGCCAGTCCACCACGAAATGGGTGTCGGGGGTCAGGATCACCTGGTTGAACTTGCTGTCCACCATACGCTGGCCGATGAGCCCGGGCAACCGGTGCCGGATATAGCTGCGGGTCTTGGAAAGCGCGGCCTTTTCGATCAGGCGCTCGTCGTTGTCGAGGTTGTCCTTCCCCCCTAGAACTGGGCCACTACGATGGCCGAGAGAGGGGGACAGAGAATGGCTCGGAAACGGTACTCA
>NZ_JBFNXX010000250.1:0-238 GCF_040811725.1 Sulfitobacter sediminis | reverse complement strand
GGCCTTTTCGACGCCGACCCGTGACGGGCGCGGATGTGGCCCACTAAGTCGGACAATCATGTCCGACCTACCCCCTGGCACCCCCGTAGGGCGGGCCACGTTTTCCGCCCCCGCGCCCCCCCGACACCGCTTGAAAGGCCCCGCCAACGTGCTAGCCTCACCAACAAGGGAGCAGAAAAAGGAGGCCCTATGCCTTCCAACCGCACCCTCGTCGCCGCCCTCGCCTTCCTGCTGAGCA
>NZ_JBFNXX010000249.1:0-239 GCF_040811725.1 Sulfitobacter sediminis | reverse complement strand
CCCTCGCGGCGCGGAGGTGGTGCGGGGTCTTCTTCCTTTTCGTGTCTCCCTCTGCAGCTCCCCACACCACCCTAGTTGGTTTTTTTTTGGTGGGGGGGGGGGGGGGGTGGTGGCGCGGGGGGGCCCCCCCCCCCACCCACCCCCCCACTCCGTCAGCGCCGGGGCCGCGGGGTTGTTTCTTGGCGGGCCGGGGGGCGCGCCCCCCGCCCCGCCGGGGCGGGCGCCCCGGGCCCCCCCCC
>NZ_JBFNXX010000248.1:0-239 GCF_040811725.1 Sulfitobacter sediminis | reverse complement strand
GGGGGGGGGGTTCAAAAAGCAAGGGAAAAGCAGCCACAACACCACAAAAAAAAATAGTGGGAATGAAAAAGACACAGAAAGAGCCCCGGTGGGGGGGAGGAGGCCAAACACCACAAAAAAAAAAAAAAACACCCCCCCCACCCCCCCCCCCCCAAAAAAAACCCCCCAGAAGCCAAAAAACAACACAAAAAAATATAAAAAACAAACCACAAAACACCAAACCACACCCCCAAACAAAA
>NZ_JBFNXX010000247.1:0-239 GCF_040811725.1 Sulfitobacter sediminis | reverse complement strand
CCTCGTTTGTGTGTGTTATCTTCGCAGCCAGTTTTCGTTGCTTTGTTTATTTTTTGTTTTTTTATTTCGCCGTCTGATTTATGTTTGGTTGGGGGGGGGGGGGGGGCGCGCCCCCCCCCGCCCCGCCGCCCCCCCCCCCCCCCCCCCCCCCCACCCCCCCCCCACCCCCCCCCCCCCCCGCCCCCCCCCCGCCCCCCCGCCCCCCCCCGCCCCCCCCCCCCCCCACCCCACCCCCCCCG
>NZ_JBFNXX010000028.1:0-36505 GCF_040811725.1 Sulfitobacter sediminis | reverse complement strand
CGTCACGCAATTTCCTGTCGATGATCAAACTGGCATCGGTCAGGCTCTGGATCGAGTTTTATGAGTCGGCTGCCTAGACAGTTTGTAACGAGAACGTGTTTATCATCGTTCCCAGAGATCATATTATCACTATGATTAGTTTACTGAGATGTATGCATCTGGACGATTGTGTTTTGGATCATGAACTTCAGCGCTAGATGGGTAGGGATGCAAATGCTCTGGACTAACAAGCCTATAGCTTTCGCTATTCTGGCATTTGTCGCAACGTCGTCAGGGTCCGCGGAGGCCAAGCCACGAAATTCGGTTGCCCAGGTCGACGCAGATCGCTTTGAGGTCATCGCGGACGCGGGTGGCTCCAGTGGATGGATGTTCTGGTGCGCTGCGGGTGACTATGTCGCGCGCGTCCAAAGACAGTCTTGGCAGACGGAGATCGCGATCGTACGAGGTCGCGCCAGAAGTAAATCTGCGGGCGGGCGGGAGACGGTCGTATTCACGACCAATGCTGCGGGCCTCGGAATTAGCACGAAGCCGCCTCGCCAGATCAACGCATTGGAAGTCGGTCACGCGATGAAAGCACAGCAGGCTTATTCCTACTGCCAACGCGGTGGTGCAGGAGGAAGCCGATAGTAGCGCCTTCGGCGGCTTCAGCCGTCACGTGATTGCTCCGGTGGTCGAGGCAGTTTTATCTTTTCTTAGTCCTGATCGGTCATCTCGCCCTCGTTATCCCTCAGTATCGCAACCCGCGCCTGCCGGTGCGCAAGACGATCATCATATTCTTCAGTAAAGGCCGTCCCCCGCCCCGGAGTGTCCACGTCAGGGCACAGCATCCCGTCTTACAGTGCCAACCCCGCCGCGCAGCTATCCGGGACGTGGTCGTTGCGTCTGCTGGCATTTGGAGTGGTTCAAAAGTGGAATGACAAGGCGACAACCGGACCGTGATATGTCGTGTCGATGGTCAGCGGTACAGTTCCGCCGGTAGTGTAGTCCTGACCGAGGGCGCGGTATCCTAAGGATACTGTCGCGGGGGTCCGTCCAAGTTTCACGTCGCGCGCATAAAAGCCGTAAAGCTGCCAGGAAAGGTCGGACCCGACGCCAAATCCGCCGATGTCGCCCCCGATCAACATGCGGGACTCCGGATCTAGCTCGATAAAGAACCGGCCGCCGATCACCGGGTCGGTAAAATCGATTTCCCGGCTGGCAGATGCACCGCCTCCTGTCGTCAGCGTCACGTCCATTTTCGTGTACCGCAAACCGGCATACGCATCGAAGAGGGTTCGGTTGGCAGAGTTCGGGAATGGGCCGTACCTATACGCGACCGCGGCCCCCAACATCGTCATCTTGATGTCCGTAGTCGTCGCGAGGACGCCGCCTCCGTTGCTCTGCTGGTTAGAATGCATCAGGTTGCCCAAGAGCCCCCAACGCCCATTCCAGTATTCGCCTTCGACCATCAGGGCAAATTCCAGATCCTCCAACATATCCGAAAAGGAGAGATCGACTTCGGTCGACAAGGGACCGACGCTTGCATCGCCGGTTACGGACGTGCCCCAGACATAAGGTGTTATCGATCCGCGCGTGCCCTCTGTAGCGAGCGCGTCCGCATCGGCCGTGTTTGCCTGGATGGAAAGAATCGCTCCAACGAGGAGCACGGATTTCAGGAATCGAGGCATGGACAGGTCTCCTCAGGGTTCGATGGCTGTGATGGAAACGCGAGCTTGGCGTTACGTGCGCCGCCCCTGCGCGCATTCGGCAGGGGCGGCGTCCTATCTTGGGTCAGGTCACCTGGACCCAACACCCTCTTGCAGTTTTTCAAGCACCTGTTCGAGCGAGAAGCTCGCCGCCTTCTGGCGCGGCGGGTACTCGACAAAGGTCTGCAGGAACTGACCTACGTAGAACTGCGCAGGGACCAGGAAATAGGCATGGTCGATGTACCAATCCCAGTAGGTGTTCGACGTCAGGTTGGCGCGTTCGAACGGATCGCGACGCAAGTTGAACATCAGTGGAGCACGCAGTGGTGTGAAAGGCTCGAACCATGCTCCGAGCGTGGTTTCCTGCCGCTGCTCCAAGAAGATCAGCTTCCAATCGTTCCAGCGAAGTGCGCTCAAGTCACCGTCGTCAGTGAAGTAGAAGACTTCTTCACGTGGACTTTCCTCGGTTTCACCTGTCAGGTAGGGAAGGAAGTTGTATCCGTCGAGGTGGACCCGGTACTCGCGGTCAATCGCCTGTACACCGCCTTCCAGAAGCTGTCCCTTGACATCGGGAACACCGGCTGCTGCGAGAAGTGTTGGAAACCAGTCCATGTGATGCATGATATCGTTCGATACCGTGCCAGCTTCGACCTTACCAGGCCACCGGACCATTGCCGGAACGCGCCAGCCGCCTTCCCAGTTGGTGTTCTTCTCGCCGCGGAATGGTGTCATTCCGGCATCGGGCCACGTGTTCATGTGCACGCCGTTGTCGGTCGAGTAGAGCACGATGGTGTTGTCCGCTATACCAAGCTCATCCAGCTTGTCGAGAAACAGACCAATATGCATGTCATGTTCAACCATCCCGTCGGCGTATTCGTCCTGCCCCGAAATGCCGCGCAGTTCGTCCTTCACGTGGGTGCGGAAGTGCATCCGGGTGCCGTTCCACCAAACGAAGAACGGTGTGCCGTTGGCATGCGCCTCCTCGATGAAGGCCAGGGCCGCTGAAGAGGATTCGTCGTCAATGGTTTCCATGCGCTTTTTCGTCAGCGGACCGGTATCCTCGATCTCACCTTCTGCGGTGGAGCGGATGACGCCACGCGGGCCGAAGGCTTCGGCAAAGGTCCGGCCATCCTTCAGGACGAGGTCAGCCGGGTAGTCTTCCTGCTCCGGCTCCTCCTCGGCATTCAGGTGGTACAGGTTGCCGAAAAACACGTCGAACCCATGATTTGTGGGGAGGTGTTCGTCGCGGTCGCCAAGGTGATTTTTCCCGAATTGGCCTGTGGCATAGCCTTGTGCCTTCAGAAGAGCGGCAATGGTTGGGTCTTCCTCGCGCATGCCAAGCTCGGCCCCAGGCAAACCGACTTTCGACAGCCCGGTTCTAAACACGCTCTGCCCGGTGATGAACGACGATCTGCCAGCGGTGCAAGACTGTTCACCGTAGTAGTCGGTGAACTTCATACCCTCTGCGGCCACACGGTCGATGTTCGGCGTCCGGTAGCCGACGAGGCCCTCCGAATAAGCCGAGATATTCGTGATGCCGATATCGTCTCCCCATACTACCAAGATGTTTGGTTTTTCAGCGGATTGCGACCAAGCTACGGGAGCCGTAACCCCAATAGCCAGCGCTATCAGTACGGTTTTCATTGCGCGACGCGCGCGCGATAATTCAATCATTATGCTCTCCATGTTGCTTCATTTTCCCAGGGCCACTTCGCAAGACTAGCTAATTGGCAGTGGCAAGAGTATTACCATTTCACGCCACCCATGAGAATTAAGCGTCACTACGCCAAGTCTGGTGTATCATAAAGAAACTTTTTGAAAATTCGGGGGTTGTTGGACACGATGGTGGTGGAACTTGTGCAGGCGGTATGCCTGACACCGGCGATCCAGTTGCTGGAAGACCGCGGTGCAAATGTAGACAAGCACCTTAACGCCAGTGGTCTGAGTGTTTTTTCCCCGCACGATCCGATGGCATGGTTGCCCAAACAGCTCGTTTTTGACTTCATAGCTCGGCTAGACCGGTACGAATTTTCCGATAATCCGGTCGAGGATCTCGAGCCGGTTTACCGCCTGAAGAACACCCACCATTACGGTCAGTATCTGCTCTCTTCTGGTTCCCTTGCGGAAGCAGCGCGGCGCGCGACGAACCATCGTGCGCGCGTGCTTACCTACCACAGTGTCAGAGTCCGAATGGGTCAATTTCGGGCGGGCATCAACTCTTACTATGCCCACCGCAAGACCCGGGTAGAGCAGATCATCGAAGGTTGCTCCCTATTATTAATGCTAGACGGCCTCAGCCAATTCGGTGGCAAATATTGCAATTTCTCGTCGCTGGACATCACGCTGGACCGGATGCCGGAAACCTCCTTGCCGATCGATTTGAGCGACACTCGAGTGCGCGTGTCCCGGTATGCGCACGAGGTGCAGTTCCCGATATCTTGGATATTGCGCAAGCCGGCAACCAAATTTCCACGCTCGAAATGCTCGCTATGGGCTCCCAGTCAAAGCCTGTCCGACCGCCTGCGCGCAATGTTCAATTCGCTCGCCCCCGGGCGTCGGCCAACCATCGAGTATGTTTCCGAAATAATCGAGATGTCGCCGCGTACAATGCAGCGCCAGCTCGCGAGAGAGCACACGACCTTTTTCGAACTAGTGGATGAATGGGCCAGAGACCAAGCGCTGAAGCAGATCCGTGAACCGGACATTCGGATATCAGAGATCTCGAAGTGTCTCGGGTATTCGGAGCACGCCCATTTCACGCGTGCGTTTGGCCGATGGACGAACATGACACCGCGCGCATTCCGTGACACGCTTGATTAGCTGCAAAGCCTGGAAAAAGCTACGGGTACACGTCGCCCCTATGCTTAGTCCCTCCAATTTGGCCAAGACCTATCACCATCCCAAACATGACATTCACGAAGACGCCGGTTCGATGAGAGCGGATACCAAAAGCAGGACTACTAAGTTCACCAGCCGTCATATGGCCGTCTACCAAGCGGCGGCAGCCTTCGCCAAGCCTCCAAGCCGCGCTTGGCGGTTGGTTTGGAGTGCGGTCTTGTCGATCGTCACTATCGCCTCTGCAACTGTCGCCTTCGCAGACGCCCTCGCTGTGCCAGAATACGTTGGGTCGGCGCGCTGCGCCGACTGTCACAAAGACGCCTATGAGACGTGGAATAAGTCTCATCATGCGCTTGCTTGGACAGCCCCTACAGCGGGGCATGTTTTGGGTGATTTCAACCAATCATCGTTCACGCACAAGGGGGTCACAACTCGTTTCTTTCGAGAGGGTGAGGAGTTCATTATCGAAACCGATGGGCCAGATCGCGAATTGACGAAATACCCAGTCGCCGGCGTCGCCGGCGTCGCACCGTTGCAGCAGTATTTGCTTGAGACCGAGCCAGGCAGATTACAGTCCTTCGACGTGGTCTGGGATGTGGAAGAGCGCAGGTGGTATCACCTTTACCCCGAGCAAGAGCTACGCGGCGGCGACGCATTTCACTGGACCGGACCTTACAAAAACTGGAACGGTCGATGTGCAGAATGCCATGCAACGGGCTTTGAGAAGAACTACTCTCCGGTCAATCGTACTTATGCCAGCTCGCAGGCCGAAATCGGAGTCGGTTGCGAGTCGTGTCACGGTCCGGGCGAGGCCCACATCGCATGGGCAGACCCTGCGTTGAGTTACGATGCGGAGGACTGGCGCGGTTTGTCTTCGGTCGGGCTAACGATGGACTTTGGCAAGAAT
The DNA here is from genome assembly GCF_040811725.1 of Sulfitobacter sediminis. NCBI lineage: Bacteria > Pseudomonadati > Pseudomonadota > Alphaproteobacteria > Rhodobacterales > Roseobacteraceae > Sulfitobacter > Sulfitobacter sediminis. The sequence goes on along the minus strand of NZ_JBFNXX010000028.1, from coordinate 31,075 downwards.
ACCGAGGCGGATATCCAACAGTGCGCCACCTGTCACGCCCGGCGAGAGCCGTTCCTCGATGGCAATCCCTTGCCCGGCGCTCCGTTCCACGATTCTTACCGTCTGTCGACGTTGCGGCCGGGCATGTATCACGCGGACGGTCAGATCCTCGAAGAGGTATATGTCTACGGCTCCTTTCTTCAGTCAAAAATGTACGCCGAGGGCGTCGGGTGCATAAATTGCCACGAAGCACATTCTGCGGATCTGAAGGCGGACGGCAACGGCGTGTGCACGCAATGCCATTCGAGCGCGGGCAACCCGGAGTTCCCGTCGCTGCGGCTCGCGGAATACGACAGTCCGGCGCATCATTTCCATCCAGCGGGCAGCAGCGGTGCGCAATGCAAATCGTGTCACATGATTGAACGCACGTATATGGGTATCGACGGACGCCGCGATCATTCGTTCCGCGTGCCACGACCGGATCTGTCGGTCAGCCTTCGCACGCCGAATGCGTGTTCGGACTGCCATTCTGACCGCTCACCGGCATGGGCGGCCGATGCGGTCGCGCAGTGGTATCCTGACGGGCGGCACACGCAATTTCATTTCGCGCAGGTGCTTTCACCGGCTCGGCTGAATCCCGACAACGCCCGCGATGACCTTGTCGATCTCGCAATCTACGATGGGCTGCCAGGGATCGTGCGCGCGAGCGCGATTGATCTCCTCTCGGAGATCGGTGATCCAGAAATCGCTGAAAGGACCTCCGCGCTCCTAACAGACCCGGATCCCCTGGTGCGTGCCGCTGCGGTCCGGTTGCAGCGGGGCGCTCAGGGTAGTGTTGCCATCCAGAACCTTCTGCCTTTGCTCGACGATCCATCGCAGTCGGTCCGGATCGCCGCCGCACGCGAGTTCCTGAACATTCGGGCCGTGCGACTGCCTTCGTCAGTTAGTCAAAAGCTGGACCGCGCGCGCAACGAGTGGCAGCAGTCTTTGGTCGCCAAGTCAGATTTCCCCGAGGCCCACATCGTCATCGCCGGCATTGCTCTTGCCACACGCCAGTTCGAGGCCGCCGTGGCGGCCTTCGAAGAGGTGGTAACACTCGATCCACAGCACATCGACGCTTGGACAATGATTGCCCGCATTCATGCCGCCCTTGGCAATCGGGAAACCGCGATAAGAGTGCTCGACGACGCGATCAAAGCCAACCCTCAGGATATTTCTCTTTCGCTCTTGCGGACAGATATGTTGCCGTAGCTGGCAAAAAGGCTCAACCCGACACTTAAGGCGCTGCGTGCTCTTGTAGAAGGATGAGGTCCTGTAGCGCCAAGGGCGACATTGATGCTGGAGGCGCAAACGGTTTCGATAAGGCAAAGATGACAGCCAGCGCGATACCGGTATAAGAGCCGTACAGCGTCAATAGCAGCAGATTGACGCCGCTCGGCTGGTAAACGAAGAAAGAGATAGATACAAACACCAAACCGCCGAACGCAGCAATCCAGAACACCAGTGGCAATGAGAGCGAGCGCATGTGCCAGCGCGCATGTCGCGCGGATGAAACCTCGCGCACCCGTTCGTCCAAAGCGCGTTTGATCTGCGACTGAGTGGTCGTATTCACGGGCAAATTCAGGATGCTCTTGCGCATCTCGCGGTGAATACGCCAAGCTTGGTCGGCAGGGGCTGTGCCATTCGCGAGGCCGGGCCATTCTTCCGCAATAACGGTGGCCACGTACTGCTTCAGAGTATCCCGTACGGATGTACCGGCCTCCCCTTCGAAAAACTCCAAATCTGCAAAGATCTCTGACAGGGCGGTCGCCTCGACTATCAATTGCCCGCGCACGTCTTGGAAGGTCTGCACGACACCCGCAAAGACCAGCGAGATCATCAACCCGTGGAATGCCGCGATACGAAACGCGATGGACGCTGCCATTTCCGACGTGTCTGTAGACACGGCCGGCGCGAGAACCCGCCGGGCGGTGATATAGCTCGCAATGGTCAGGAGTGGCGTCCCAACCAAAACCGCCAGCGATGCGAGGATGTGCGGGTTCATTACAGCCTTGCCTTCCGCTTGGATTGCTTTGCAAGAGAACGACGCTCGAAACACCAGCCGACGGGCACAAGAACGCACGTCCTAATCGGCTCCGGAAATCCGGTGCGCACTAAAATAGGATCCGTACGGACAGCGCGACGAGTGTGTCCTCCAATTGCGGGGTCGCTTCTGACTGGTCGAAGCGGCTGGCCTGGTTCAAGCCGCGGCCGATAAGCTTAACAATATCGGGCGACGCAGCGAACTTCGCATGACTAAGCGTTCCATTGTCTTCCACTTCTGACAGGTCGACCACGGTGACGCCCAGTCCTGCGAGTTCTTCCGCGTTGGCGGCCCCCACGCGGGGCACACCACCGGCGATGAACCGGGACAACCGCAAGGCCCTGTCGTCCTTGGACAGCAGGACAAAAAAATTGTCGGGTCGGTCAACGAATTGGGCCAGTTGCGACCGGAAAAGGTCGAGGTCGATATCCGGCGACGCCAAGATTACGTTGCCAAGTCGACCGCGCCGGTTGAGTTGTCCCTGGCGCGACCGCTCAAGCAGACCTTCCATCGTAGGAAGGGTGCCCATCGAGTGTGCGAGAATATCGTAGGTTTCCGCGTTCGTCTGATCGAGAAGGAAGGACAGCCGCGACACCTTTTCACGCGCGATCAATGCACTGTTGAGATCGAAAACGTACTTCGCGGTCTGACTGGCGGAAGCCCAGGAAAACAGGATCGGCACCCCCTCGAAACCGCTGTCGTGCGCGAATTGCGCCAGGCGCAGGACGGCATCGGTCGTTGAGGTGTTGTATCCGTGAATGAACAGCAGAATTTCGCGCTTGCCCTTTGGCCATTCCATTAACGCGGCATTCAATTCACGGACGAAGGCAGCGTCCGATGCGTAGATCACAGGGTTTATCACCGTGAATTCTGTCCGGGGATCGGGCGGCAGCCTCTTCGGCCGTTCTAGGTTACCGGCTTCGTGGATTGGCGGTATTGAAACATCGACCGAAGCGAGCCCGAGTTCCTTGGACCTGTTCGCTGACAGGAATACTCCGGGCTTGTCCGACGGCGATCTCGTGGTCGCAATAAAGACCTTTTTGATGGATGCGTCTTCGATAGATGCGACCGGGATATCAGGGTGCTCGACGCCGATGATCGAGGGCGGTCTACTACAGGACGCGAGCGTCAGCGCTGCGACCAAGATCAGGCACTTTGACCACGCATGGAGCAACCCTGAGTTCATACCTTTTCCTTTCTCGCGCTCGTGATCGGCAACTGTCAAACGGTCGGGTCACAAAAACGACTGTGGAGCAACCCATTGCGCGTTGACAAGCATGGAAGCGGACATCGGCGGTTGCTTGCGCTTTTCACTAGGTCTTGCCGGATTCCGGATCGGAGCCCCCTTGGACTGCTTGCTGGGCTGCGGATGTCGCCGCGGCAGTGACGGCTCCTTCCTCTGATGGTGTCAAATCTTTGCCATGCTCTAGCCCGGGGATATCCACGCGCACTTCGCGCCGCGCAAAATCGATCCCGTTGGCTTCGAACTCGGCCTTCACGCGGTTGTAGATCTCCTTGCGGATCATGAATTGCTTGCCGGGTTTTGCCATGAATTTACCGCGGACCACTATTCCGACGTCGTCGATGTCGGCCACACCCTGAGACTTGAAGGGCTGCAGGAAATCTTCGCCGAGCTCAGGATGTTCCAGCATCTCCGCTCCGATCTTTTTGAAGATCTTCTTTACCTTGTTCGGATCAGTGTCGAAGGTGACGGTGAATTTCATCTTCAGGATCACCCAGTCGCGGCTGAAATTCGTCAATTGCGGGATCTCGCCGTAAGGAATGGTGTGCACCGGGCCGTTGTGATGACGAAGTTGCATAGACCTGATCGAAATCTTCTCGACCGCCCCCATCGTGCCGCTGATTTCGATGTATTCGCCGAGCCGGAACGCATCATCGATTAGGAAGAAAATTCCCGACACGACATCCGTAACCAGCTTCTGCGCGCCGAAACCAATGGCGAGCCCAGCGATACCGGCCCCAGCCAGAAGCGGCGTGATATCGATGCCGAGATTGCCAATGGCCAGCAATGTGAACACCACGATTATCAGAACCTGCGATGTTGTCTCGAGCAGAGGCAAGACCGTCGAAAGGCGCGATGCACCAGCGCCGCCGATCTCGCCGGCTTCAGCTTGCTCGACGTCACCTCCGGTTCTTTCTCGGGCCAGCAAGCGATTGATCCAGAGCGAAACGGACTCGTACGCGATGTAGCCAACAACCAGTGTCAGCAGAAATGCGAGAAGCTCGTCGCCGATCCCCGCGCGGTCCGCCGTCGCCTGCAACCAGGGGAAATCCCATGCGTTAGCGATGATTACGACTATGGCCCCGCCGACCAGCACCCGCCCGATACGTATCATGCTGCGCTTGTTGGCGTGATATGCCGCCTCCGCGAGAGGACCTGTGCCTTCCATGGGAGGCACGAGGTGGCGGACCAGCCCACGGATGGCGGTATCAAGTGCAGGCGCCATAAGCAGCCAGAACATCGTGGTGTATTGCGCGCCCTTCAGCACCTGTCCGAGTTGGCCGAGTCCCACCAACGTCGTCACGATGACCCACATCCCGGCAGCAACCAGAATCGCGAAGCGGGGATAGGCGCGGGCCACGCCTTCGTCGAACGCGGTCCGGTCGGGGTCTGATCCACGCATCATCTCCATCAGCCCGTCGCGCGCGATTAAGGCGATTAAGATAACATACAGGTACACCGCGCTGTCGATCCAGAAGCCCAACCGGGTCTCTCCGGGAGCAAGTCCGTTTTGGAAACTGAAATCGAGCGCGAAAATATTGAAACCGGCCAGCAGCAAAAGACCTATGATATTGCGATGCAGGAAACCCGCCCACCGATCGCTGACCGTCACCAGCCTGAGATCGGGACGGTGCGGCGCCAAGACGAAGCGCGACAACGCCGCACCGACACGCGGTATCAGGACGAGGTAAGTGAAAAACGGGGCGGCGAATGTCAACTGGCTGGGATCGAGAATGAAGCGACCAAAGATTCGAACTGCGACAATGAAAACCACGAGCCCACACATTTCGCGAAAAAGCCGCCCCCCTAGGTATCTCAGGGCAGCCCACAGCGTGGGCCGTCCGCTCTGCGCCAACTCCTGAAGCGACTGGTTCAGATACCACCGCGCGGCGCGCTCGGCACCGTAGCTGATGACGAATACCAACAACATCAGGGCGAATAGCATCAGAATACCACTCATCCCGCCTTGCGACTGCCAGAAGGTGGCGAACGCGTCGCCCTGCCGCTCGACGAGCGTCGGCAATCGGTCGACCGCCGTTACGATCGGTTGCGAGAACGCCATCCACAACAGGTTTATCCGATCTATCGCCGTGAGCGGCGCATCCGCTGAACCTGTCTGACCTGCCAGCAGTATCTTCAATTGTTCGATCACAAAGGCCCGCAGGTCGTCGTCCGACATCCGAGCGACCAGTTCGGTTAACTGTTCCGGCGAGATGTCCTGAGCAAGGACTGTTTCACTCGATGCTGCGCCGACTTTGCCAGGAACGGCGGTTTCTTGAGCCAGGCCCTGCATTGAAAATGTCCAGACAAAAAAGATGGCCGAGAGTGATAGCCTTAGTAGTGTTCGCATGACAGTCTTCTTTATCGATGCGCAAGAATCACGCTTTAACTGCCCGAGCGTTAACAGATAACCTCACATTTTCTAGCTATTTTTGCCTGTGCCCCTGATCGGCCCCGCCTGAGTGTTAAAGCGTTTCGATCAAAGTTTGAATCGGAAGGATTCCCCTGAGCTTTGATTTGTGCTTCACCCTTTATGGGAGGATCGCTTACATGCCAGCACCATTGCCGAAGGAACTGCGGGATCGTTTTGCACGATTGATTGATGAAGGCCTGTCAGGGAGAGAGGCGTCTCGGCGTCTGCAGGTATCCGCTGCGACCGGTGCGCGCTGGACCCGCAAGATACGCCAGTCAGGCGCGGCCAGTGTCGCCCCTATGGGCCGCCCGCCGGGTACTGGAAAGTTGGCTGCCCATAATGGCTTCTTTCAGGAACTGGTGGCCCAGGACCCGGACATCACGCTTTTCGAACTGCGCGATGCGCTTGCCGATGCGGAAGGCGTTACCGTGCATCACTCCGCCATTGCCGGTTTACTGAAGCGCCTCGGCTTCACACACAAAAAAAGTCGTTGGTGGCCACCGAGCGCCGACGTGCGAAGGTGAGGCGGCAGCGCGACGACTGGACAATGCATCGTTCGCGTGCCATCGCCCAAATGCCAGACCGCGTTGTATTTTTGGACGAAACGGCGGTGAAGACCAACCTCACCCGGCTTCGCGGTTGGGCACCTCAGGGCAAGCGGCTGACCATGGATGCCCCGTTCGGCAGCTGGGGCACCCAGACCCTGATCGCCGGGCTGACCTGTGATGCCCTGATCGCGCCCTGGGTGATCAAGGGGGCGATGGATGGACCTGCGTTTGCCGCATACGTCCGGGAAGTTCTGATCCCTGATATCGCCCCCGGCACAGCGGTCATTCTCGATAACCTTGCAACCCATCGAAACACGGAAGCCACAGCAGCCCTCAAAGCTCACGGCTGCTGGTTCCTCTATCTGCCGCCATACTCGCCAGACCTGAACCCGATAGAACTGGCCTTTTCCAAGCTCAAAGCGCACCTCCGAAAGATCGGAGCCCGATCCTTCACAACTGTATTCGAGGCCATCGGCGCAGTATGTGACCTCTATGACCCCGCAGAGTGCTGGAACTACTTCAAGGCTGCCGGATATATCTCAAACTAATCTCGAAATGCTTTAGTGCATGATAAGCCTGGTTGCCATCGGCACGATGGATTCCGGTGCCGGTGGGCGATAGCCCAGTGGTGCTGGCAGACTAATTCGAACCAGTCTCCGTTGGGACAGTCACACCAGCACAAGACTGGCAACCCGTTCGATCGTCCAGTAGGCGGCGAGCGATCCGATCGTGTAGACCGGCATCCGCCAGCCCCATTGTGGCCAAGGTGCTTGGAGACGCTGCCATATTGCCATGACCGTCAGCACTGCCGTGACGAACAGGAGCTGCCCAGCCTCGACGCCCACATTGAACAGCAGGAGTGCGATCGGGATGTCGTTTTCGGGAAGTCCGAGGTCGGCGAGGGCGCCAGCGAATCCAAAACCGTGCAACAGGCCGAAGGCAAAGGCGACGATCCAAGGCCGGCTTTCAGCGATGCCCGGCCGGCCTTGACGCGTATGCACGATCTCCATCGCGACGAAGACGATACTAAGTGCGATTACGGCCTCAACCGGTCCTTGCGCGACACGAACGAAGCCCAAGGTCGCTGCCGCCAGCGTAATGCTGTGCGCAGCAGTGAACGCAGTGATCGTCCATATCAGGCGCCGCCAGCCAGACACAAGAATTAGCAAGGCCAAGACGAACAGCAGGTGATCAATGCCGAGCAGGATATGCTCGATGCCGAGCGCGAGATAGGTTCTGGCTATGTCAAACGGGCCAGGGACCGATTTGACCGTGAATGAAGACGACATGGGCGTCAGCCGCGCGGTCTGTTCGGTGTCGTCCGTGTGCTGGATACGAATCAACACGTCGGTCTGCGTGGCGGACAAGCCCTCGATCGCGATGGTGCCTCCGACCAAGCCACCCGGGCAGGTCGTGGTCCAGCGAGAAACGTAAGCGGTGCCGTCCCAGACTGGCTGTGCTGGCGTTCGCGCATCACAGTTGTCAGGCAGCCGGGCGGCGATCGCCATTGGTCGCCCGCCGACCGCCGGCATCTTCCAGGTAACTGCGTAAATCTCCTTTTCGATCGGGCGAAGCGCCAGATAACCAGGCTCCAGCGCATGGCCATATGAAGAATTGGCAAATCCGAGCGCGCCTGCCAGATAGATCATCAGCGTGAGAGCCGGCCTGCATATAAAACGCCTCATTTGTTCTGCGTCTTCTGCGTATCGTCGTCTGGTATCTCGACCACATAGCGCTCACGCAGCTGGCCATAGTGCGCTTCTCGGATCTCTTTCGCCTTCGCTACCTTCCAGTCCCTCAAAACGGCGGCGCGCACTTCTTCCAATGGTGGCATCCTCGCGGGCAAGCTATCACGGACACGAACGATATGGACTCCGTACGAGGACTTCACGGGCCCAGCCCATGACCCGGGTGGGAGTTCAGCAGCCCGTTCGAAGAAGCCCTGCCCAAACGCGCCGTCAATTACTCGCGGTGGCGAGAGAGCGAACCGTACCGGGATGAGGCTGCTTTGGCCTAACTTTGTAGGGTCGGTCTCAGGATCGGAGCGCAGCGCACTAATCGACCGTCCGACGCTGTCAGGGTCGGGTTCCTTGCCCAGATAGATCTGCTCAAAGGAAAGCTGCGGTTCATTTCGATAGGTTTGTCCGTTTGCTTCTAAATAGGCTTCAAGTTCGCCGGCTGCGGGTTCCAGCAGATCGGCGGCGGTGTCCGTTAGAAATTCCATCTTCTGACGCATCCGCCGCCGGATCACCGTGTCGTCACGATCTAGGCCGAGCGCCAGCGCTTCTCTATAGTAGATTTCCTCGCGGACAAGATCTTCTATCAAGGCACGCCGCTCCTCGTTGGTCGGCGGGCGTCGCCAGACCGCCTCGAAACGCGTCACTAGTTGCTCGATTTGCTCGGGTCCGATGACGATTCTGTCAGCCGGATCCGGAGCAGGCTCGGAAATCGTCGCCAATGTTGCAAAGATCAGGCCGCCAATAGCGAGGAAATGGAAAAGCGGCTCCTTGATCAGCCGTTCAAGTTGCCTAATTTTGACCCCCATTACTCAAGACTCCGGAGTGTACCAGATCGGTGAAGTGTACGCGCGCTCTTGATGCTTGAGCCACTTGTTAGGTTCTGCGAGCACTGCTTCTGGTAACGCCACGCCCAGCGCCTTACGATCATGGGCAAGCCAAGTCGGCGTCGGGATTTCAAGTACGCGCACATAATAGAAGGCACGCTGAGCTGGATCGAAGTCAGGGTCTTTCCAGTATGCTGCTAGCACGGCGTCACCAATGGTGTTCGTGAAGGTTGCGTTGCTGATATCGACCGTATCGCCGACCGGCGTCTTGCAGCGACCGTCGGGCTCGATCTTGCGCCCGTCCGAGACTGCAACGTCATAGATCCTTTCTTGCGCCTGACCTGTCTTGTCGAGCCAGCCCTTTACGATCTGAATACGATCGAGATTCGCGCCGTCCGCATCTCGCAGGGCGCGTATCATGAATGTTGGTGCTTGCCCCTCGGCGGCATCGGAGAGATCGCCCCCCATCGGGACGCCACGCTGATAACCTTGTGTTGCGAAGTCGGGACGATGGACCTCATCGGCCTCAAAATCCCACCCGGCAAACACGCGCACCAGCATACGGGTTCCGGTAGAGGCGTACACTTCCTTGCGCGACATGGCATCAAATATCGCTTCACGAGTGTTTTCGCGCGCCCACACCCCGGCGAGACCCGCTGCAGTAGATTCCCAGTGATATACGTTCAGACTGCCGTCACCATCTGGACGCAGATCCTGCGAAATCAGGTCTGTGAAACGGTGCTCCTGACCAGGCTCCACGCCTGAGAACTTTCCGAAGAAGTTCTCCTCACGGGTGGTCGCCAACGAAGTGTGACTGTCGGTGGCACCGATCATGCCGAATTTGAAGGGGTTGGCGCCAAGCTCTGCCTCCTGCTCAAGCCCGAGTTTAAGGGCGCCGCGTGCATACTCGTGCGGGAGCATCTCCGGCTGTTTGGGGTTGAGACCGAAGTCGCCTTTGTCCCATGTGTAATAGTCGGCGTATTCGTCGGTCGGCGAGAGAAACGGGTGAGCTTCACCGTCCCCCTTGATTTGGGTTACCTCGTATATCGGCTCCCATCTCATGCGTCTCTTCGCGTAAGCGGTATCTATCGGCTTTCCCGACATGGTCTCCACCGAGAACATGAGCCCTTGAGAGAGGTTGCCGTTGTGGGGAATGGCTAGCGCGCGACCACCGGTCCTTTTTTCGTAGGCCTCAAGATAGTCCCAGAGCTTCTCCGGGTCCGTCGAATCGAACATGGAGAAGGGTACGACCTGCTTCGCTTGCTCCTTACCATCGCGGAAGATCACGACCCGGTGCAAGTTGCGCAGGTTGGGAGTGGAAGTCCACTCAAATCCGTGAAATGCAGTGAACACGCCTGGTTGGTTGTGCCCGTCCACGGTGGCAATAATCCGTTCCCACATCGTGCGTTGAAGTTCTGTATTGGGCATAGGGTCGACGTTTGCGGCGCCACTCTCTTTCCAAATATTGTAGGCTTCCCAACCCCTCCCCGACTTAACGAGGTCATGAAAGCGCTTGCCCATCGGGTCCTTGAGCAGCAGAGGGTTCGATTCCTCGATCATTGGCGCGAGGCCTAGGGTCTCTGCATGGTCAGAAATCACGAGAAAGTCGAGTGGTCGAATAAGCCTTGCGCGCAAACCGGTAGACGAGGTCACGAGTTCGCCTTTCGCGAAGCGCAACGCCTCCTCGGGCCCGAGCCGATTGCCGATCATGCCGGCGTCAGTCGAGTAAGACGTGTGGTGGTGCGTGTCGCCCCAGAAAACCCTGTCCGGGTGTGCCTGGTGCAGATATGGCGAATATTCCCTACGATCCAGTGTGACGTCGCTTTCTTCGACCGCGACATCCTGCGCATGTGCAGAAACTGAGATCAGCAGAGTAAATAGACCTGCAAAAACAAGACGGGCCATTTTTTCCAAACTTAACATAGATTTAGGGTGTGTACCAAACTGCAGTTGTATAAGCTCGCTCCTGGTGAACTTGTTTGCCGCCTTCAGGAATTTTTGAGCCAAAAACTTTGCGGTCGTAAGCAAGCCAAGTTGGCGTTGGGATTTCGATAACCCGGACGTAGTAGAACGCCCGTTGCTCTGGATCGAAGTCAGGGTCTTTCCAATACGCCTGAAGAAACGCATCACCTATTGCGTTGGTGTATGTTACATCTTCCAAATTTACTGTATTGCCGACAGGTTCTTTACAACGACCATCTTTACCAATTTCACGACCATCGGATACGGCAATATCATAAATTTTTTCGAATGCTTCGCCATTTTTCTCAACCCATCCTTTAACTACTTGGACACGATCAAGATTGGCGCCATCCGGGTCTCTTAATGCTCTAACCATTAATGATGGAGCCTTGTTGCCGGGCGCGGCTGTTAAATCGCCACCCATTGGCACTCCGTGTTGGTAAGCATATTCAGCAAAATCGGAACGCGTTAAATCCGATTCAACATAATCCCACCCGGCAAATAACCGCACTCGAAGTCGGGTGCCGGTGGTGGCATAGACTTCTTTTCGCGCTATCGCGTCCCAAATGGCTTCACGCGTATTTTCTCGGGCCCACACCGCCGCTAGACCACCGGATGCTGTCTGGAAATGACGAATCTGTTTACTTGGATCAGCAAGAAATCGCCCAACAATCACTTCATCTAAACGATAATGTGGGTCGGCACTGGGTTCCGCCATACTAACCTTGCCAAAAAAGTTATCTTCTTCAGTGCTGGCGATGGCGGTATGCGAGTCCGTCGAACCAATCACGCCAAACTTAAACGGATTCGCGCCCAGCTTTTCTTCATAGACTAAACCACGTTTTAATGCCGCTCTTGCATACTCTCTTGGATGCATATCGGGTGTCGTGGGATTCGCGCCGAATGTTCCCGTATCCCAAGAGTAGAAATCGGCAAATTCGTCGTTAGGTGACAAGGCAGGATGAGTTTCACTATCACCCTTAATCTGCGTCACTTCAATCACTGGCTCCCAGCGCATTCTGCGTTGGGCATAATCATTATCAATAGGTTTTTTGCTAATGAGTGTTACGTCATCAAACATTAGACCATTTGATAAATTGCCATTATGCGGAATCGCCAGTGCTCTACCCCCTGTCTTTTTCTCATAGGCTGCCATCCATGCCCACAGGTCTTCTGGATCATCGGAGTCATATGATGACATAGGGACAATCTGTGACGTTTTATCCATGCCATCTCGGAACACAACATTTCGATGCAGATTGTTGCCATTTGGCATGGAGGTCCATTCATATCCGATCAACGCGGTGAACAGGCCTGGCTCATTATACTTGTCAGATATCTCGTTAGAACGCTGCCAAAAGACTTTTGACATGCCTGAACCGTCTAGTTTGTCATCCTTGGCATTCACTTGTGTAATCCACATTTCATAAGCGCCAATCGGATCATTCGATACTTTTGCTCTGTCGTGAACAGCCTTGCCCCAGGCATTTAGTAGCAAATTTTCATTGGACTCGGCGATGGCCGGCGCCAAGCCTAAATTTTCTGCATGATCAGAGACCACGAGAAAATCCAATGGACGGGACAACTGTACTTCTAATCCGGAGCTTGAAGTAATTGCCTCGCCACGCGCCAAGCGATAGGCTTCTTCGGGGCCGCGAATATTCCCAACCATACCGGCATCAGTGGAAAAGGACGTGTGTAAGTGCGTATCACCAAAATAAACAGTATTTGGAAATGACTTCTCAGGATAAGGTGAGTACTCAACTTTCTTATCGCCTGGAGGTGTCGCGTCCTGTGCCGTAACTGAATGTGCGGACATAAGCAGGGCTAACAGGCCAGCCAAGAATTGGGAGGCCATCATTCCAATATACCCTTGATTTTTTTCATCGCGTTTCACAACCTTCACCTCCCCCTCGCTGCACTACACGTGTCTTTATATCAGGAAGGCCAAGTTAGGTCTAGTACGCACGACCTAAAGTGCCTTGCATCTGATCGGATTCGGGATTCCCTTTTGTGGTGAACCTTGGTTTCTTGTTTTCACCCGGATATCCCAGATAGATGTCGATTTCGCGATCCGCTGATAGATGATAATTATTCTTCATCAATAGCTTAGCGAAGATGGAGCAGAGATTTGGCAGCGGACGCGACGGGTAAAGCGGATGCAGGGCCACTTCGGCTGGAATTTGATCGCTCAGTCAAGGTGGAGTTCTGCGGTTCTGCGATCAGTTCGGACGGGGGCCTGCTGCTACATCGGGAGCTAGACGACGCCCTTGGCCTGACCGATATGGCCGCGTTGCTGTTCGCCGATCCACGCACCGGTCGGAATGGTCGCCACCGGTTCATCAGTTTCTTGCGCCAATCAATTTTCTCGCAGCTTGCGGGCTATGAAGACTTCAACGATGCCGACCGGCTCAGCCGCGATCCGGTGATGCGTCATATTGTCGGCGGACGGGCGGTGAAGTACGGTGCGGCCTCAGCCAGCGCGATGGACCGGTTCGAGACCGAGATGCTAGCGCAAAGCAACAACCTCACGGCACTGATCGATTTGCCGGGTCGTTGGATCGACGCGGTTCACGACCGGCGGCCCCCGAAGGTTATCACCCTGGACATGGACAGCTCCGAGAGCCCGGTGCATGGCGACCAGGAGGGATCGGCCTGGAACGGCCACTTCCAGTCGAAGTGCCTGCACCCGCTGTTCCTGTTCAACCAGTTCGGCGACCTGGAGCGCTGTTCCCTTCGCCCCGGCAATGTCCACAGCGCGGATGGCTGGGAAGATGTGCTGCGCCCCGTTCTGGCGCGCTACGCGACGGAGGCGAGGCCGTTGATCAAACGACGGCGGTTCCGCGCCGATGCCGCCTTCGCCATTCCGGCGCTCTTCGACCTGCTGGAAGCCGCAGGTTGGGACTACGCCATCCGCATCAAGGGCAACCGGAAGCTCTATGAACGGATCGACTTCCTGACCAAACGCGGCCCCGGCCGACCACCGCATCACGTCGTACGCCACTACGCCAGCTTCCACTATCGGGCGAAGAGCTGGTCGAGGCCGCGCCGGATCGTGGCCAAGGTCGAGTTCCATTCCGGCGAGCTGTTCCCCCGCGTGGGCTTCATCGTCACCAACCGCAGCCTGCCGAACGAACGGGTGCTGGCCTTCTACAACGGTCGCGGCACGGCCGAGCAGCACATCAAGGAGGGCAAGCATGCGCTCAAGTGGACGCGGCTTTCGTGCATGAAGTTTGCGGCCAACGCAGTACGGCTTCAGCTTCACGCCCCGGCGTACAACCTGGCAAACTTTCTTCAGACGCTGGCCACGCCCAAAGACATCGAGACATGGTCGCTGACCTCTCTACGCGTGCGGCTGATCAAGACCGGTGCCCGTCTCGTCCGGCACGGTCGCTACGCCATCTTCCAGATGGCCGAGGCCGCTCTGCCGAAGGGGGTCGTCGCCGGCATCCTTGGCTTGATCAACACTTTGCGCGGGCCGCCCGCTGCAGCGGTATCGGTATGATCGGCGACCAATCCAGAACCCCGAGTCGCATTCCAAGCGGCCGGACACGTAGGTCCAGAAGCCAGCGAAACGGCTCCAAAACCGGTGAGAGCGGTCCTCTTGGCCGTTCTTCTCACTGGGCCGCCACCACTCGACAACGAGAAGAGGTCGAAAATGCTAGGAGGATCGCCCCCGTTGGCCGCAACCTCACTGAAGACCGGTCATATGGGCAATACCGGTTTCAAACAAACAAAGGGCGGTCACGATCGGCAGACCTCATCTATTGGAGCCGCGGCAGCGCGTTGTTGCGCATGACGCGGCAGGCAACACGCATCACTCAGCGGCGGCGCGGTTTGATGTTTCGGTCAAATTCGGCAATGATATCGGGTAATTGAAACGTGATGCCCAATGGCCCACGTCAATGATGCACAACCAAAAGACCACGACATCAGCGGGCTTTTGATTATGGCAATCGGTTGTCGGTCGACACCCTTGAAATCATCGTCTCAATGGATCAGAGGTCAGTCATGCACGGAGATTCAGATCGGCGTACAAGATCCCGGGCAGTCTTTGTGCATCAACAAGCGAGTTTAAGTTGAAACGCGGTGAGAAAGATAGAAAATTGCCGAGTGGCGAAACCTCCGACACAGTAGGCGCCCGACCTAAAGGATCGCAAAAAACGATCGATAACATAGTTTTGGCGGCGCATCAGGTATTGACGGAAGTAGGTAGCGCGAATCTGAGTATGCGCAAGGTTGCAGAGGCCGCGGGCCTCTCGCTTGGAAACGTTACTTATCATTTCCCGTCGAAGCGAGATCTTTTGATCGCGCTAATTCAACGGCTGACGACTCAATATGCGGAGCAATTTGAACAAATTCTTGCCGAGATCGCCAAGGACCCTAGCACATCATTGGATCAACTAGTTCGCTTTCTTCTCAAAGATGCGACTGAATATGAGACAATGGTACTCTTCCGTGAGCTTTGGACAATGTCGCTTCGTGACGACGTTATTCGGGATAGCATCGACAATTTATACGACTATCAAATGGCTAAAGTTGCAGCCATGCTCGAAGACCTTTTTCCTGAAGTAGACTCGCAAGCGGCCGCCGAATTTGTTCAGATTTTAGCAATGCTTAGTGAGGGGACGGTGGTTTTGTACGGAACACGCCAGGACCGTAGGGTTCGACACGAGCGTGCTGTCGAGAAGGCTTGCGAATTAATGCGGCACTTACTGCCGCTTGGCGGTGCTCGACCAAATTAATTGCGCGTTGTGGCCAATCGCCGGCTCCGCTCAGTCAGCAAGGGCGTAATCCAGGGAAACGGTCATCGGGTCAAGCTCCATCATCCATTGTCTGATGGCAGTTTTTCATCATCGATTTCCGGCGGTGTGGCGAACCCCAAATCCTTAAAGCGCTGTTGGCTTCAGGGAAGACCCCTATCACTGTCGCTCAATTGTCTAGGTCGTCCGTACTAGACTTCACTCCGATCCGGCGATAGTAACGGATGTGGGAAAGGCCCTTCGGTGGCACGTTTTTTTTGCTTGCGGTTGGCTCTTACGATTCCAGTTCGGCTTATCCCGTGCGACTGACAGCCATTGCAGAGGTCAGATGAATAGTAAGGCCGTCGCTCTGATTTGCACGTATGAAGTGCAGCTACTTCCAGAGCTTATCCCACATAAGGCGGAACCAGTGAGCCAGGGGAATCCGGACGTGCGCGAATGTGCCAAGTAGCTCGGTTCACTTTAGTATCTGAAAGGATTTTCAATCGATGATCTACTGTTTGAAAACCGGCGTTCGCACGATGTCAGCCATACTTCTCGCTGCTCTCTGCTTATCACCAAGCGCCCAAGCTCAAAGCGACGATCTCGCCAAGCAATTAGCCAATCCGGTTGCCTCACTCATCAGCGTGCCGTTTCAGCTCAACTATGACCAACGCATCGGTGCGGCGGACACGGGCAGCCGGTTCGCGTTAAACATTCAACCAGTCATACCCTTCTCCATAAGTGACGACTGGAACCTAATCTCCCGAACCATTGTGCCGGTCGTTTCGCAAGATAACGTATTTGCCGGTTCTGGTTCGCAATTTGGCCTTGGTGACACAATCCAAAGCCTCTTCTTTTCGCCGAAGGCTCCCACTCAGAGTGGGTTGATTTGGGGCGTTGGCCCGGTCTTTCTGATCCCGACCGCAACCGATGATCGTCTGGGCACTGGCAAATGGGGCGTTGGCCCGACTGGCGTTTTGTTAAAGCAAAACGGTCCCTGGACCATCGGTGTTCTTGGAAACCATATCTGGTCTGTTGCAGGCGACGAAGCACGTTCAGACGTCAATTCAACTTTCATGCAGCCGTTTGCGTCCTACACGACGCCAACCAATTGGACCTTCTCACTGCAAACTGAGTCCAGTTACAACTGGGAAACGGAAGAGTGGTCGGTCCCGATCAACGCTATTGCGTCCAAACTGACGCGCTTTGGGGACCAGCCTGTCAGCTTATCTGCTGGCCTACGTTACTGGGCAGAAAGCCCGACCGGTGGACCTGAGGGTTTTGGTTTTCGTTTGGGTGCAACGTATCTTTTCCCGAAATAACGACCGGCTGGTTTCTTCCTTTTCTGATGGCACGCCACCACCTAGGCCCCGCTATGCCAAGACCAGCGCTTCGCTGCGCGCGCCAACCCTGCGGCCAGCGTTACGGGTGTCTACAACCAGTGAGGAGTGGCGAACCCCAAATCCTTAAAGCGCTGTTGGCTTCAGGGAAGACCCGTATCACTGTCGCTCAATTGGCTAGGTCGTCCGTACTAGACTTCACTCCGATCCGGCGATAGTGTCGGATGTGGGGAGGGTCCTTCGGTGGCAGATTTCTTTTCTGCAGGCCGAATGAATGAGAAGTTAGGAGGTCGCGAATGAAACCTCGAATACCGTTCGCCAAAGCATCTGTGAATGCAGTAATCGCTGCCACACTCACTCTTGCGACATCGGCAGCGTGGGCCGAGGAAACTGGCTGGAGTTATGAGCTGGCCCCCTACCTTTGGGGCAGTGGCATATCTGGGACCTCGTCGGTCGTTTCTGCGTTGCCGCCTGCAAATGTCGATGCTTCTTTTTCCGATATCTTGGAAAACCTTGACGCTGGTGCGATGTTTTTCGGGTCTGCGGGTGCTGTCAGACCAATTCGAACTCGTCTCAGTTCACTGCCAAACGCTTGAACTTATGCCGAACAAAGCTGGCGCCACTCGGCCAGAGCAGCGGCGCGGTTGAGTTTAAAAATGTCGCGTGAGTAGAGTTGGCGTTCCTGGTTGAAATGGTTATGAACTGAAGAGTGGACGGCGACGAATTTCTGCAAACATCGCATCTGTCGGAAGCGCAACATTGCCCGTTCTCGCCGTCGAAACGGCAGGTGAGAATTCTCAGCCCTATTGTTCAGCCAACGGCCCGTTTCCTGCTTCTTCGCATTGCCAATAACCGTCATTGCAGCGCCGTAAGATCGAAGTTTGTCAGTCACGATCACTGCCGGATTGCCGTAGCGCTTCATTGATTTCCTTATGAATTTCAATGCTGCTTTGCGATCCCGGCGCTTGGTGACGTAACTTTCCAGTACCTCACCTTCGTGATCAACAGCCCGCCATAAGTAATGGGTCTCGCCATTGATCTTCACAAAAACCTCATCCAGATGCCACTGCCAGTTTGAGTATGAACGCATCCGACTGACCCTGTATTTGCGGATCTCAGCTGCAAACATCGGGCCAAATCTGTTCCACCAGAACCGAACTGTTTCGTGACTGATGTCGATGCCACGCTCATGCAAAAGATCTTCGACATTCCGCAGCGAAAGAGGAAACCGGATGTACATCATCACCGCCAGGCGGATCACCTCGGGGCTGGTTTTGAAATAGCGAAATGGGCTGCGTTTTGTCATCCGACGAGGCTACGAAACTGCCCTGCCCGCCTCAAGCCAGTTTTGTCTGACAGTGCCGTCAGCTCGGTTGTTGGTCTTGCGTGTCATGGCTTGTCTCCTTTCCGTTGATGTCCTCAACACGCGGAGACAAAGGGCCGGACGAGACAGCTGGAGGGTCCACGCCCAACACGGCTCATGAAATGACGTGGTGCGGGCGGGCGTTGACCGGACAGCGCGGCCGGCCATATTCGCGTTGATTATTGAGGACCTATCGGAAAGGGAGCGCCAAGTGGCGCGCGATCGACAATCGCCCGGTGCGATCTTGGCACCAAAACCACTTTGGTGCATTTTACGCGAGATTGTCTCGTACACTTGTACGAAAACTTCCTTCGGGCTGTCTTCCGGCAAAAACTAGCGGGGCTACGTTGACGAGCAGCGATCGAGATAGAACATTGCGGCCTGGCGAGAGCTCTGGCGGAGAAGGTGCCGGTCGTAAAGGATCGGACGCAACGGTCGAGCGCATAATTATTGCTGCCAAGCAGGTTTTGCTTGAAGTCGGTAGCGTCAATCTGACTATGCGCAAGGTTGCAGAGGCCGCGGGCCTAGCCCTTGGAAACGTGACCTATCATTTTCCGTCGAAGCGAGACCTTTTGATCGCACTAATTCAGATCCTAACGACTCATTATGCGGAGCAATTTGGAAATATTCTTCGAGAGATAGCCAAGGATCCCGACTCGACGCCGGACCAACTGGTTAGCTGGCTTCTCACCGATGCGGCTGAATACGAAACAGTGGTAATCTTCCGCGAGCTTTGGGCAATGTCACTTCGCGACGACCTTATTCGGGATACCATCGACAATTTTTACGACCGTCATATGGCTGAAGTTGCAGCCAAGATCGAAGAGCTTTATCCGGAAGTAGAACCGCAAGCGGCCGCAGAATTCGTGCAAATTCTGGCTATGCTTAGTGAAGGCACGACAGTTTTGTACGGAACACGTCGGGACCGTCGGGTTCGGCACGAGCGCGCTGTCGAGAGAGCTTGTGAAATTATGCGGGAATTTCTGCCGCTGGGTGGTGCTCCAGCAGATTGATTGACAGTTGAGCCCAAATCGACCGGCTCCAATCAGTCAGCGCGGCCCTGATCCAGGGGAATGGTCATTGGGCCACGCTTAGCCGGCCCATTTTTTGTTTTTACTTTTGACCACTGGATTCCGGCGATGTGCCGAGCCCTGAACCCGTCAAGCCTGTTTACCCTCCGGAAAGCCCCCCATCATTGTCGCTCAGTGTGTATTAGGTCATACGTACTAGACTTCATGGGGTCTTGCTGATATCGTGCTCCGCAACTCACGACAAACTATGGTCGAGAGAAAACCGCGATATCGATCCACAACGCGGGCCAGGAGCGAAGTCCGATGCGCACCAATGCAATGAAGTTCGTTTTTGCGCTCTTTATTGGGCTCTCCGCTATGGGTTCCGCCTTGGCACAATCCAAGCAGCCTAATGTTGTTCTCATGCTAGCCGACAACTTGGGATATGGCGACGTTGGCGCATATGGTGCGGGCGAGATACGCGGCATGCCGACTCCGCATATAGATCAGCTTGCAGCGGAGGGTTTGCGCTTGACCCAGTTCTTGGTGGAACCTGGCTGCACGCCATCCCGCGCGGGTTTGATGACCGGGCGTTACTCGATCCGTTCTGGCCTCTCGAAGATCATTTTGCGCGGGACGACGAACACCCTTAAGGCCGAGGAAGTCACGCTCGCCGAGGTTTTCAAGTCGCGAGGCTACCGTACCGCCTATATGGGCAAATGGCACCTCGGTTCGGACGAAGAAAGCCAGCCCCAAAATCAAGGCTTTGACGAATGGCGGTTCGGCTTCTTCGGCACAACCGAGGCAACGCTTTACGGCGAGAGCATGGCGCGCACGAAGGCGCCAGAAAAGTGGCAAGCTCTGATTCCTCAGATCATTGAGGCGGACCATGCAGGAGGACCGGTCAAGCCTGTACGAGCCTATGACTTGGAGTATCGGCGCTTCGTGGATCGGGATATCGCGAATGCAGCGGTCAACTACATCAATACCCATGCCGGGTCGGACACGCCCTTCTTCCTTTTCCTCGGTTGGACGCGACCACATTATCCGAACGATTCAGCTCCAGAATATCACGGAAAATCACGAATAGGGTCCTATGGCGACAGCGTCATGGAACTGGATGGCAGAACCGGTGAGGTCTTGGCTGCGCTGTCCGAAGCCGGAATCGAGGATGATACGATCGTCATCTTTCTTTCAGACAATGGACCAACCAAGACCAGCGGGACGGTCAGCGAAATCAACAATGGGTCGGCAGGTCCATGGCGCGGCGAACTAGGCGACGGTCTGGAGGGCTCTATCCGCACGATCGGCATGATCCGCTGGCCGGGAAGAATCGCCCCAGGCGTTACGAACGAGATGATCTCGATCCATGATTTCTTGCCCACGCTGGCGAACATCATTGGTGCGGACACTCCATCGAATCGGCCAATGGATGGAATAGACCAGTCTGCTTTCCTTCTGGGCCAACAGCCCAACTCCAATCGCGAGCACCTTCTCACGTTCATCGGTGATCGGCTGGTCGCGGTGCGCTATCGGCAGTGGCGAATGTATCCAGTCTCCTTTTCGTCGACCGACGGAACTGCGACGACCGGAGGATACCTTGGCCGCATGGGTGAGACGGCAGGTTTGCCCGAAATCTACAATATCGAGGCTGATCCGCGCGAGGAACGCAATGTCGGTGCGGAAAACGGATGGCTCGTCGTCCCCTATCTGCAATTGATCGGGGAGTACATGGCGACAGTCCAAGACCACCCGAATCCGAAAGCAGCAAACCTTACTGATTTCTGATGACTACGCGATGATCTACTACGCGCTTACGCGCCGAAAGCTGTACCGGGCATTATAGCGAAATCTCTGTTCCAGTAGCCCGGGAACGGAATGCGAAAGAGGAGGAGACCATAATGATCAAACGCCTTGCCTTGCTAGCAGCGGTAGTTCTTTACGCGAGCGGTGCATCGGCACAATTCGTGCCTTCGGAAGAATCTCTTTCCGACCTCTATTCCGGCAAGGCCTATTCGCCCTATGCCAACCGCGGCTTTCCCAGCCGAGTGTTCTGGGGCGACACCCACTTGCATACAGGGCTGTCGCCCGATGCTGGGCTTTTTGGCAATACCACCGGGCTTGACGAAGCCTACCGCTTTGCCCGTGGCGAACAGGTTATGGCGTCGTCGGGCCAGCCTGCCCGGCTAGCACGCCCCTTGGACTGGCTGGTCCTGACCGAACATTCCGATGCGATGGGCATGATCTCGGACATCTTCGCTGGCACGCCGGCAGTGATGGCCACCGAACAGGGCGCGCGCTGGCATAAGGCGCTGAGCGCCGGTGGAGAAGAGTCCGCAGCGGCGGCTTTGGAGCTGATCACCACCTTTTCACAGGGCCAAGTGGAGCCAGCACTAATCGGAAACTATGTGCCCGGCACTCCTGGCTATCAGTCAGTCTGGCAGTCGATCATCGACGCGGCCGAACGCTACAATGAACCGGGCCGGTTTACAGCGCTCATTGGATTTGAGTGGACCTCGGTTCCCTTGGGCAACAACTTACATCGAAACGTGGTTCTGCGCGACAATGGCAATAAGGCATCACTGGTGGAGCCGCCGGTCACGATCCCGCCCTTCGGCAGTACTGATCCACACCACCTTTACGACTGGCTGGAAGCCTATGAGGAAAAGACCGGTGGCAAGGCATTTGCACTCGCTCATAACGGCAATCTGTCGAATGGGCGAATGTTCCCCACCGACAAAAGGTTCGACGGCAGCACCGTCGATCAGCGGTACGTGGAACGGCGCGCCCGTTGGGAGCCGCTTTACGAGATCACCCAGATCAAGGGCGACGGCGAGGCCCACCCGATGCTTAGCCCCGACGATGAATTCGCGGACTATGAGAACTGGGATGCCGGCAACCTCGATCTTTCCGAAGCGAAGACCACCGACATGCTCGCAGCAGAGTATGCCCGCGAGGCCTTAAAGCGTGGCTTCGAACTTGAGGCTAGGTTTGGGACCAACCCATATCGCTTCGGTTTTTCGGGTGCCACCGACAGCCACACATCGTTGTCGACTGCGGATGAGGACAACTATTTCGGCAAGTCAACCATTGCCGAACCCTCGCCTAAACGTATGGAACATCCATTTACCAAGAACGAGAACGGGGCGTTCGAAGGCTATGAATTGGTCGCTTCGGGCTATACCGGTGTCTGGGCGATGGAGAACACCCGCGCCTCGCTGTGGGACGCGATGGTGCGGCGTGAAACATATGCCACGACTGGCCCGCGCATGACGGTGCGTTTTTTTGGCGGATGGGATTTCACCGAGAGTGACCTCAACAGCCGCCAGCCCGCCTTCCGTGGCTACGAAAAAGGCGTGCCTATGGGTGCTGACCTGCGCACAAGGGCGAGTGATGCGCCAAGCTTCATGGTCTATGCTCTACGCGATCCGATCGGCGCTAATCTGGACCGGATTCAGATCGTCAAAGGATGGCGCGACGCCGACGGATCCTTGCAGGAAAAGGTCTATGATGTGGCCTGGTCGGACGACCGCCGGCCTGCCGCCGATGGCTTCGTCCCGCCCGTTGGCAACACGGTAGATGTCGAAAATGCGAACTGGTTGAACACCATCGGCGCATCAGAACTGGGCACTGTCTGGACCGATCCGGATTTCGATCCTGCAGTTCCAGCCTTCTACTACACCCGCGTACTTGAAATTCCGACACCGCGTTGGGTGGTTTATGACGCGTTCCGGTTCGGAGTGGAGATCCCCGAAGGTGCCGAAACCTCGGGCCAGGAGCGCGCCTATACCTCACCCATTTGGTACACGCCGCAAGGCTGATTTGAAGAAGGAACCCGATATGAAAACTCTGATGACACCCCTGCTGGCATGTACCCTGCTGACACTGTCGGGCACCACAGGTGGCGCCCAGGAGTCTTTTGGCGAGGGCACGGTCGGCGTGCTGGCGCAGCCGAGCTATTCTCCCTATGCGGGACGCAACTTTCCTACTAGGCCGCTTTGGGGTGATACGCACCTGCACACCGCCTTGTCGCTCGACGCTCGCGCCGCGGGGGTAATTCTGACCCATGACGACGCTTACAACTTCGCCAAGGGCGAAGAGATCACTACCTCGAATGGCATGCGCGCGCGGATCGGCCAGCCACTGGACTGGCTGGTGATCACCGACCATTCCGATGCCATGGGCGCAATGAACGAAGTGGTGGCTGGCAATCCGACGCTGATGACCGACGCAACAGTGCGGGACTGGCATGAACGCATCAACCAAGGTGGTGCGGTAGCGCTCGAAGCCGGGTTGGACATCGTTGACAAGTTCTCTCAGGGCAATTCGCCAGAGATCCTCTTATCCCGCAAGTTCCAGCGGCAGATCTGGGACGGCGTGCTGGAAGATGCTGAAGAGCATAACAATCCCGGTCAGTTCACTGCGATTATCGGGTTCGAATGGACCTCGACTCCAGGCGGCAACAATCTGCACCGCAACGTGCTGTTCCGTGATGGAGCCGACAAGGCGGGTTTGGTGCTGCCGCTGACGGTGGCCGAGGGCGTGGATCCGCGCAAGCTCTGGGCATGGATGGAAAACTACGAGGAAAAGACCGGCGGCCAGATGCTGACGCTGGCCCATAACGGTAACCTATCGAACGGCATTATGTTCCCGGTCGACAGGCTCGAATTCGGCGAGGAGATGACTGCTGAGTACGTCGAAATGCGCGCCAGGTGGGAGCCACTGTACGAATATACCCAGATAAAGGGTGATGGCGAGGCGCACCCCGCCCTGAGCCCCAATGATGAATTTGCAGACTACGAAACCTGGGACCGCAATAACCTTGGCCCGGTGCCGAAACAGCCGGACATGATCCAGTACGAATACGCTCGCGAGGCGCTGAAGAATGGACTGCTGTTGGAAGACCGGCTCGGCACCAACCCATACAAGTTCGGCGCCTCGGGCGCCACTGACAGCCATACCGGCATGGCCACGGCGGAAGAGAACAACTTCTTTGGCAAGCATTCGCTGACCGAGCCTAACGAAAATCGGATGACCACCGATGTAGGGCATTTCGACACCGTTAGCTGGCCTGGCTGGTATCAAGCTTCGTCGGGTTACACCGCTGTCTGGGCAACCGAAAACACGCGCGAAGCTATTTTCGACGCGATGATGCGCAAGGAAACTTACGCGACCACCGGATCGCGCATCACTGTGCGGTTCTTCGGCGGCTACGACTTTGTGGCCAAGGATGCGCTCAGTCGGCTGCCTGCGAATGAAGGCTATGCCAAGGGAGTGCCAATGGGTGGCGACCTGCCACCAGCACCAGAGGGCAAGGCACCGACGTTTCTCGTGGGCGCGTTGAGGGATGCCTACAGCGGCAATCTCGATCGCATACAAATCGTGAAAGGTTGGCTCAATGCCGACGGAACAACTGGAGAGAAAGTTTACGATGTAGCCTGCGCGGAGAGGGCGATCGTTGATCACGCTTGTGAGGGTGCCGTTGGAAATACCGTGGACATCAAGAATGCCACTTGGACAAACACCATCGGAGATCCCGAACTTATCACCGTCTGGGCCGACCCGGATTTCGATCCTGCGCAGCCTGCGGTCTACTATGCCCGTGTGATAGAAATCCCGACGCCCCGGTGGACGGCCTATGAGGCAAAGTATTTTGGGATCAAGGCGCCGGCTGAATCGCCTATGATCACCCAGGAGCGGGCCTACACCTCGCCGATCTGGTATACGCCTGACTGACGACGAGGACCGTTAGTGACGGAAGATTCGATGAAGTCTGGCGCGTTGCTCCGCCGTGCCTTGCGCGAACCTCTCGTTCATTTTCTCGTATTTGGTGCAGCTATGTTCGTCGTCCTGGGAGCATTCGGCGAGGAAGAAGCCTCGCGCCCCGGAGAGATCGTCATAGCCGAGGAGACTGTCAATCGTCTGTCGGCCACCTTCGAGGCGACGTGGCGGCGGCCACCGAACCGAGGCGAGTTGGATCTTCTGATCGAAGACTACGTGCGCGAAGAGATCTATGTTCGCGAGGCGCTTGCGCTCGGCCTGGATCAGGACGATGCGGTAATCCGAAAGCGACTGCGCCAGAAGATGGAGTTCGTCGCGGCGTCGATCGCCCGAGCGATCGAGCCAACCGAAGAAGAGCTTCGCGAGTTCTTCGCCGAGAACGTCGACAAATACGAGATCGAGGGCGCCGTGGCCTTCCAGCAGGTCTTCCTAGGCGAGCGGCCCAGCGAGGCGAGAGTGGCTGAAGTTCGCAAAGCACTTGCAGAGGGATCCGACCCGATGACGCTTGGTCAGCGCACGATGCTGCCGCGTGAAGTCGGCCTCTCCAGCGCCCCGACCGTCGATAATTCCTTCGGTCCAGGGTTCTACGATGCGGTAATTCCGCTGGAGGCGGGTGAATGGCATGGGCCGGTGGGTTCTTCCTTCGGAATGCACATGGTGCACGTGACCAACCGGAAGGAACCCGCCGCGCCGGATTTCAAAAAGGTCAGTGTTGCCGTTCGGGACGATTGGCGCCGGGCGAATATCGAACGCATCGTCAAGATGAACTTTGATCGGCTGCGCGAACGCTACAAGATCAGTTTGCCCGGACCGGACGGAAGATGAGGAAGGCGCTGGTCCTCCTTTTCGTCGTCTTCGGTGCCATGATGCCCGCGGGCCTAGCATTCGGGCACGCGCTCGAGCCCGGCTACCTCTCGATTGATCAGGTCGAGGGTGGCGACTTCCGCATTTTCTGGCGTCGACCGGATGTCGGCGGCGCGCCAATGCGGCTCGACCTTGAACTGCCCGAGAACTGTTCGCCGCGCCGGCCGCCGCCTCCGCGCTTCGACGGGCGCGCCTGGGTTTCGACGTTTGGCTCAGAATGCGTTGACGGCTTGAGCGGCGGCCGGATCACCATCCATGGCCTGGAAGCGACCCGAACAGATGTGCTAGTGCGCCATAGTATCCCCGGCGGCACAACGCTCACACAACGGCTTACGCCAGGGTGCTGTCAGACTAATTCGAACTTGTCTCTACCAGGACAGAGCCGTTGTCCCTTATGCCGCGCAGAGACCGCGCCACTCGGCAAGAGCAGCGGTTCGGTTGAGCTTGAAATGGTCCCGTTTGGAGAGGCTGCGATTCTGGTTGAAGTGGTTGAAGACGGAGGAATGGACGGAAACAAATTTCTGCAAACTTCGCATTAGGCGAAAGCGCTGCATCGCCCTTTCTCGTCGTCGGAATGGTAAGTGCGAGTTCTCAACTCTGTTGTTCAGCCAGCGACCACAGGATTGAAGATGATCGCACCCTAAGTCGCGCAAAGCCGCTCGGTATGAAGCAAACCGATCCGTGACCAGGACCTCTGGTTGACCATACCTCCTCATCAATTTTCTGAGCATTTTCAATGCGGCGCGTTTGTTTCGCCGTTTCGTGACGATGCTCTCGAGCACCTCACCTTCGTGATCGACGGCCCGCCAAAGGTAGTGCCGCTCGCCATTGATCTTCACGAAAACCTCGTCGGCATGCCATTGCCAGCGCGAAAACGCGCGTAGGTGCTGAACACGCCGCCGGCGGATCTCAGATGCGAACATTGGGCCAAAACGGTTCCACCAGAACCGGATGGTCTCGTGGCTGACGTCGATGCCTCGCTCGTGCATTAGGTCTTCGACGTTTCTGAGCGATAGCGGAAACCGCACATAGAGCATTACCGCCAAGCGGATGATCTCCGGGCTGGTTTTGAAGTACTTGAAAGGCGAGCGCTTGGTCATCTCAAGAGGCTACGAAAGCCCCCTGCCCGGCTCAAGCCAAGTTCCTCTGACAAAGCCTGCTTCAGGTGTGGCGTGTGCCGCGAAACCTCCATAGCTGGCCGATGTGGCATCAGGCGCGACTTCGAGTATTTCTTGCACGAGCATTTTCGCCTCCTCATGCTGCCCATTCATCCAGAGCGAAGCGGCGAGGCGGCCCTTGTAGTGTATACCGGGAGCAGCTTCACGTTTGCCGTAATCTACGGCCTTTTCGTAGTCTTCAAGTATGAAGTAGATAACACCAACATCACTGCTTGTGCCGATCTGCTGCCCCGGGCTTAGTCGCAGCAGTGACTTCAACAGTTCGATTGCTTCTTCATATTTTCCTTCGGGGACTAATGCATGTTTTGCGTATTCCCTACGCACTATCACGTCGTTAGGGTTGATCTCATAGGCTTTGCGAAACGCGGCAATTCTTTCATCTGGCCTGTTGAGAAAGACGTAGCAATACCCCGATGCGAGGTGCCCCATGTAATCTTGGCTGTCGAGGTCAACTGCATGTTTGGCTGATTCAAGGCACTCATTTGCGTCTCCAGCCGGGTCTTCGGAATAGCCAAGTACGATCCGACCAACATGGTAAAATGCGAGTGACGAGTAGCCTCTTGTATGATTTGGATATTTGTCTAGCATTTCCAAGGTCAACCTTTTTGTTTTCTCGTTGCTCTCAGGGGTGAACTGGAACCAAGTTTGGGTAATCTTCTCCCAGAACTCGATCACTGCGAGGTCATCGTTGGAGACCATTTCGACGCGCAGCCGCTCTGCTCGGAAAATACCTCCAGCGCCACGCCCGGCGACTTCTAGAGTGATTTCCTCAATCAAATCATCTTGGATCAGATAGAATTCAGCGGCCGGGCGGTCGTAGCGTTTGGACCAAATGTGATTGCCCTTTATTGCGTCGACAAGCTGGACATTGATGCGAAGGTTGTCGCCCGCTTTCTGGAAACTCCCTTCCAAAATGTACCGCACGCCAAGGTTTTGCGAGATCTCGCGCAAGTCGACCGCTTGGTCGCGAAATGCGAAACTGGAGTTGCGGGCAATGACAAAAAGGTCAGGGATTCGAGCCAATTCGGTTATCAGGCTTTCGACAAACCCATCCGCAAGATACCGGTTCGACTCATCGTTGCTGATGTTATCGAATGCCAGCACCGCGATTGATGGCCTGTCCGGCAATTCGAACGCCATCTTGCTCGGATCGGCAGGAACGAACTCAGGACGCTGCCAGAACCACACCGTTAGAAGGATGAGGGCAGCGGCCAACGAAGCCGCAATGGTGGGCCATCGGCCAGGTCTAGATTCCGGTGCCGTTTCGACCAATTCTCCCGCTTGGGCTGGGTCCAACAGAACGCGGAACGCTCTGACCGGGGTTCTAATGTTCTTGACCCGCTGTTCGCCCAGGTCCTCGTACCCAACATTCACAGTTGACTTGAGATGGTCGTAGGCCGTTCCCGAGACGATCACGCCACCTGCGTCCGCCAAGGCTTCGAGCCGCGCAGCAATATTCACGCCGTCACCATAGACGTCGCCGTCTTCAAAAATCACGTCGCCTAGATTGATCGCAATGCGATAACTGATCCGTCGAGCCTCTGGCTCTGCGGCTTCCCTGGCCACCATCTCAGTCTGGATCGAGACCGCGCATTGCACCGCTTCGACAACCGAGGAGAACTCGGCAATAAGGCCATCGCCCGTAAGTTTTATGACTCGGCCGCCATGGGCGGCAACTTTCGGGTCTATCAGTTCAATACGGTGGAGTTTTTGCCTTGCAAGCGTTCCGACCTCGTCTGCCTCCATGAGCCGAGAGTAGCCGACCATGTCCGCGGCCATAATCGCTGCAATTCGTCGCTCCATGAAAACAGCTTAGCATTTTCCTACTAACCCGTGAACGGATGGTTTCGCTGAATCCATCCGACAAAACCGCGTCTCTTTTACCGGCTTGATCCAATCGCGGGGACAAGACACGCTGGATCGGCAACAGGCTGCTTCCTCCCGCATCTGAGACGTCGGAGGCATCAGTGCCGAACGGCAGCTGCCTGCAGGAGCGGTCGTTCAGGTACCAAAGCGGACCTCGCCGCTCGGTTCGGTCGTCTCGAATGGTTTCTAAGTGCGGCTTTGCGGACATCTGACCGAAACGCTCAGATGTCTCAGAAGAGCCCAGAGCCGCCGGATTGAAATCGCGCCCTTCGCTCATGCAGCAAGAAAGTTGCCTTGATTGATCCAAGCGCTGCGCTGCAACGCAGCCTTAAAAGCGGCCATTCGTTGTGGGCGCAGCAAAGCTTGGAGGGTCTATGACCGAGTTGCGGACGAAGCCGCCGTTGTTCACCTAAGGACGAACGTCCGCTTCAGAGCGACGTATCCGGTTAAACCCCACCAGAAGCGTCAGCAGCACAGCTAGGGTTGTTAAAGCGGATTTAAGAATTGTGGCTGAGCTCGTAGCATAAACCAGAGGAACGGAAATCTCTGGCCAGCTCCAAATCATGGCCGCGATACCAAGGTTTTCGACATAATCGAACAGAGCGCTGCCAACCGAAAAGGCAATGCCAAAGCGGATAGGTTTTCTGTTTGGCAGGCGTTGCCCAAGCCAGCAGATCGTGGCGATCAAAGTCAACGCAAGCATCGCTGGATAAAGGGTATCCAAAGCGATCTGGTGACTGAGATAATACCCGCGCCCTTCCACTCCCAACGCTTCAAGAAGCGTCGCCGCCTCTATGGAGCCATAGCCGAAAGGACGCATGTCGAATGGAACGTGCCCTGAGACCGCTTCGATATGGGCGAGCGTGACATTGATCATAAGCAAATAGATTGATGCACCTATCACTCCTGAGCCAACGGCAACTTTTCCAATATGTTTTGACAGATTTCTGTTCGTCATTTTGTAAACTCCTTGATCTGTGCCACACATACCCTCAGACACGGTCACCCGCATTATCATTTGATAAGGCACGCTGAGATGGATTTGCGGACGTTTCTGATGCAGTCTCCCGACCTGTCGGATATGGCTTGCGCGGACGATTTTGCATCTGATTGGAAACGAAAGCGTTTGAACAAGGGGGCGCACCTTACCCGGCAGGAACAACCTGAAACAGACGAATTCGTTCTTTTGGAAGGGTGCTTGGTGAGCAGTATTTGTGACCAAGACGGCAAAGAAGTTAGCGTCGAGTTTTATGTGGGTCCCTGCGTTATCACGCCAAATATCGCTCGAACGCGCGACGGTGTGTCGCTCGTGTCCATTGCGGCAACGACCGATGCCCTACTTGCAAGGATAGACAGTGATCTACTTTCAAATCGGATGATTTCATCTGAACCCATCCGAAATTGGGCCAATGGTGTTTTGCGGGACGCCCTAAGTCGGAAGGTAGATCGAGAGTGGTGCCTCGCCGCTCTTAAAGGGGCTGAGCGGCTCACTTGGTTTCGCCTTGCATTCCCCGGCTATGAGGACATCTTTCCCCATATGTTGATTGCATCCTATTTAGGGATCACACCTGTCACAATGAGCCGTTTACGCACCGGCGACAAACACTGACAGAAAGCAGCCATATGTGCATCTTGCAGCATCTGTCATTCTGGGCTCGAAGCGGTCTTGCGGCGATGCAGAGGGTCAAGTTTGAACCACGTCCCGAAAGCCGCCGTTCCCGAAATGCAGATGTTTCAACGATTTCAGCGGCGTGGCCCGATGCCCGGACATTCGCCGGTTGGAAGCGGTTGTTAGACGAACGGTGATGGAACGACGGCACCGAGCCCAAATGTATGAACCGGCTGCTGTTCGCAAGTGAGGTTTTGCACGTTCTCGGAAGTCGCTGATATGTATCCGGCCTTTGGATCGGCACGCGGGCCGTGGCCATATTGGGGTTACGCTCGCGCCGTGGTCTCATTAGCGGACAGGCCGTGACAGCCATCTGGGCTCTCAGACTCTGGGAGCGTTTGGTTTCCGTTCCATGCTTTCTCTCGTTGGCGAACTCCTTCGGATCAGGGCTGGGTCTCAGACGCCGACCATGATCTCGTCTCTTTGGGCGTCGAATGGCACCCCATGTCTCAGCACGCTCCAGGCGAT
>NZ_JBFNXX010000246.1:0-239 GCF_040811725.1 Sulfitobacter sediminis | reverse complement strand
GGAAGACCCCATGCATTTCGGCCTCAGCGAAGAACAGGAGATGATCGTCTCCTCCGTCCGCAGCTTCGTGGAAAAGGAAATCTATCCCCACGAGGCCGAGGTCGAACGCACCGGCGAAGTGCCAGAAGGCTTGGGCGAAGAGATCAAGCAAAAGGTCATCAACCTTGGATTTTACGCCTGCAACTTCCCTGAAGAG
Source organism: Sulfitobacter sediminis (assembly GCF_040811725.1). NCBI lineage: Bacteria > Pseudomonadati > Pseudomonadota > Alphaproteobacteria > Rhodobacterales > Roseobacteraceae > Sulfitobacter > Sulfitobacter sediminis. The sequence continues at coordinate 43 of NZ_JBFNXX010000246.1, read as the reverse complement.
GTCGCTGGCGCGGGCCTTTCCCACCTTGATGTCACCTACGTCG
>NZ_JBFNXX010000245.1:0-240 GCF_040811725.1 Sulfitobacter sediminis | reverse complement strand
CGCGGGTCTTCCGGGGCCGCCGTGGCCGCGCGCTGGGGCGGGGGGGCCTGGGCCAGCGGGTTCGCGTGCGGGGCGTGCGGGGCGCCGGGCGGGGGGGGGGCGGGCGGGGGGGGGGGGCGGGGCGGGGCGGGGGGGGGCGCGCCCCCCCCGGCCCCCCCCAACAACGCCCACCGATCCGCAACAAAACAAAGGCCCACCGCAAAAAGCAAAAACCCAGCAAACAGAAAACACCGCCCGGCC
>NZ_JBFNXX010000244.1:0-240 GCF_040811725.1 Sulfitobacter sediminis | reverse complement strand
CCCCGCCCCCGGCCCCCCCCACCGCCGCGGGGGTGGCGGCGGCCGCCCGGCCCCGCGGCCCCCCCCCCCCCCCCTGGGGCGGCCCCCCCCCCGGGGGGGGGGGGGGGGGGGGGGGCGGGCGGGGGGGGGGGCGGGGGGCCCCCCCCCCCCCACCGCCCCCCCCCCCCCCCCCCCCCCCCACCCCCCCCCCGCCCCCCCCCCGCCCGCCCCCCCCCCCCCCCCACCCCCCCCACCCCCCGC
>NZ_JBFNXX010000243.1:0-240 GCF_040811725.1 Sulfitobacter sediminis | reverse complement strand
TTTTTGTTTTTTTTGTGTTTTTTTTTTGTGGGGTTGGTTTGGTCTTTTTTTTTTCCCCTTTCGCTTCTTTGTTTTTTTTGGGGGTGGTTTTTATTTGGGGTTTTTTTTTTTTTTTTTTTTTATTTATTTTTTTTGTTTTGTTTTTTTTTTCGGGCTTTGGCGTGGGGGTGGTGTTGGGTCTTGCGGGGTTGGGGGGCGTGCGCGTGCCGTACCGTGGGGTCGGGGGGGGGGGCGCGCGGG
>NZ_JBFNXX010000242.1:0-240 GCF_040811725.1 Sulfitobacter sediminis | reverse complement strand
CCGCCCTCCACCCCCCCCGCCCCCACAACCCCTCCTCCACGAACACCGGCGGCTACAACAGCGGCGGCGACAACAACGGCGGCGACAACAACGGCGGCGATAATAACGGCGGCGACAACAACGGCGGCAATAACTGCGGCGGCGAGAACAACGGCGGCGAGAACAACGGCGGCGACAACAGCGGCGGCGAGAAGAGCGGCGGCGAGAACAACGGCGGCGAGAAGAGCGGGGGGGAGCCGG
>NZ_JBFNXX010000241.1:0-240 GCF_040811725.1 Sulfitobacter sediminis | reverse complement strand
CCCGGGCCCCCGGCCGCGCGGCGGGGGGGGCCCGCGGGGCGGCGCGGGCGCGGGGCGGCCGGGGGGGGGGGGCCCGGGCGCCGCCGCCGCGGGGGGGGGGGGGGGGGGGGGGGGGGGCGGGGGCGCGCGCCGCCCCCCCCCCCCCCCCCCCCCCCCCACACCCACCACAGCAACCACCACACAGGCCACACACAACACGCACATAGGAAACACAGAAACACAGGACGATAGCAGAAGGGC
>NZ_JBFNXX010000240.1:0-241 GCF_040811725.1 Sulfitobacter sediminis | reverse complement strand
CTATTTCTCCACCCTCCCGCCCGGGGTGCGGGGGGGCGGGTGGGGGTGCGGTTGTTGGTGGGGCTTGTGGGGGGGGGGGGGGGGGGGTGGTTGGGGGGGGGGGGGGGGGGGGGGCGGGGGGGGGGGGCGGGGCCCCCCCCCCCCCCCCCCCCCACGACCCCCCCCCCCCCCCCCCCCCCGCCCCTGACTGCGGGCCGGAGGGAGCAGCCGCACGCGGGGCGCGGCGCCGCCCGCGAGCGCG
>NZ_JBFNXX010000239.1:0-241 GCF_040811725.1 Sulfitobacter sediminis | reverse complement strand
CCCCCTCCGACCCCCCCCCCCCCCCCCCACCCACCACCCTCCCCTGGCCCTACCCCACCCCCACCCACCAACCCACCCCCCCCCCCCGGGGGGGGGGGGGGGGGGGGGGGGGGGGGGCGGGCCCCCCCCCCCCCCCCCCCCCCCCCCCCCCAACCCCCCCCCCCCCCCCCCCGCCCCGCCCGCCCCCGCACGGGCCCGAATGTAAGGAGACAAGGCGGGCCCAGAGCCGCCAAAGCAGCGG
>NZ_JBFNXX010000027.1:0-36607 GCF_040811725.1 Sulfitobacter sediminis | reverse complement strand
CGCCAGATCTCCCTTGCCTCAGGGCAAGTGAATCAGCCGATCACGCTTCGCTCAAGCAGAGTTTTTCAACAACATCTGGACAAAGCTGACCTTGCTGGTCCACGAGGCATGAAGGTGCGGCAATTGGCCGGAGCATGTTCTCCTGCTATTCTCAGGGAAACTGCAGAGGGGTTGGAAATGCGACTGCTATTATCAACACTTTTTGCTGCGATGTTGGTGTCGTCGGCAGCTGCCGCGCAGGAAGCGGTTTATGTTATTCGCCATGCTGAGAAGGAACTAATCGGAGAAGACCCCTCGATTACCGACGATGGAAGAGTGAGGGCCGCTGCGTGGGCAGAAATGCTTCGGCATATTGAGCTTGACGTTGTGTTTACTTCAGATGCGAAACGCACCCGGGAGACGGGGAATATCATTGCTAATAGTTTGGAATTGCCTACTCACGCGGTTGATCGGACGGATACGGCTGGTCTGATCGACCTGCTCAGCTTTGATCATGAACAGGACACGGTTCTTGTCGTCGGTCACGCCGAAACTATCCCGGGCATTCTCGAGGGCCTTGGAGTATTCACAAACATTGACATCAGCCAGACCGATTTCGCCAATCTATTCATCGTGCTCCAACCCGGCGCGGACGATACACGGTTAATTAGAATTCGCATGCCGTAGGCTCCGAATGTAAGCCCAAGACAGCTCTACCATGCTGTAAGCCGGGCTTACATTTCGTTCTGACGACTGCTTCGAGCTCGACTCGGTCAACTGAGCGTTTTGCTCAGATGTCTGCAAAACGTCTGATACCGGTCACCTAGCGCTGGTCGGCAGCGAAGCGCCGTCCGCATTTGATTTGTACCGACCGCTATTACCAACACCCGCCATCCGCTGCGACTGTCTCCGATGTCTCACATGCGGGACCAACCGGTCATCTGAGCAAAACGATCAGTTGACCTAGACGAGCCCTTCTCAGGCCTTAATGCTTGACGCAGCACGGGTCGAAAGGGCTGGAAAAGTAGGCATTCGCCGCTCTTGCGGCCAAGGTCTGCTACGCGACAGAAGAAGAAGGTACTTTGATAATTTCCGCTGCGTTTGCTTCACTCAGGCAGTCCAGCTTTGCGAAGACCTGAGACATAGCGTTCGCGATCATTCTCTCGAATATAGCGTACGCGCTTTTCCTCCTCTGCAATTGAGAAATTGGGAAGAGCGGCAAGCACTTCTTCAGCCTCCCATTCAGCATCGTCGGTGCGGTCCAACAGTCCGAGGATCGCTATGTAGAGAAGGCGGCCCTGCTGAAAGTTGCTGTTTCGCTCGAGGACAGACTCAAGGATTGCGATGGCCTCGTCGTATTGGCCTTTGACAAAATAGCCGACCGCAAGCCCATAGGGGTAAATATACCCATGCTGAGGACTGAGCTCCATGGCCTTACGGATCGACTGGATCCCTTCATCGGGTTTGCCGGAAAAAGAGAGGAACATACCAAGCAAGACATAGGCGTCAGCGAAATCCGGATCTAAGGCGATGGCGCGCTCGACCTCCTCGATCCCAGCGTCAAGGTTGCGCTGTGACCCGTAGACCTGAGCGAGGGTGATGTAGATCTGCGGCGAGCTTGAATTCAACGCCAGCGCCTTTCTGGCATATTGGATCGCCCGTTCTTGCGCTATGGCTGGATCGCTAGACCATCCGAACGTCGCGTCAGCTGCATAAGACAGGGCCAGACCGGCATAGGCTCGGCCGAACGATGGGTCGAGAGCTATTGCCCTCTCGAGATAGTCGCGGGCCTCGATACTCGACTGCGGAGAATATGCGTTCACCAGTGATTGGCCCCTAAGATATAGATCGTAAGCTTCCGGATTAACCTCGTAAGCTTCGGTCAGGCTTTCTTGTTCCTCGGGGGTTAGTGTGACTGAAAGTGCTGAGACGATCTTTTGGGTGACCTCATCTTGAAGTGCAAAGACGTTCGCCAAAGCGCCATCGTACCGTTCAGCCCAAAGATTTATCTTGGTTCTAGCGTCAATAAGCTTGGCATTGATGCGGACCTGGTCACCGGATCGCCGCACACTGCCTTCGAGTACATAACGAACCCCGAGTTCCTTGGCTATCTCGTCTATCGGCACGGATCGGGATTTGTATGCAAAGGTGGAATTCCGCGCAATGACGAGAAGGCCCGATAGCTTAGACATGTCCGTGATCAGATCTTCGGTGATGCCGTCGGCGAAGTACTCCTGGTCGGGATCGCCACTTAGATTTTCGAAGGGCAGAACGGCAATGGATGGCATGTCTTTTTGCGGATCGAGTGTCTCCTCCGGCTCAGCGGGGGCAGTCTCCGGAATTCCTGCAGCGACAAGGGCCGCCACGTACTTTTCGACGAAGTTCTGGTTCACATAATTCAGACGACTGGCACGTTCAGCGGCGGCTGTTGCCTTTGGATTTAACTCCATCAACTCCTGGCCCCAGTGTCGTGCTTCGGTCATATCGCCTTCGAATACGGACAGGACTGCGAGATGTGCCGCCGCATGTGGCTTTGCCCCGGGGTCCACGATGTCGTCAGATGCCATTACGGCCTCGGCAAGCTCGCGCGCCTTGTCGTATCGCCCTAATTCGAGCCGGGCATACACCACGATTTCGGGGACGAAGTCAGGGTAATTTGGCTCCATCCGCATGCCACGTTCCATGTCGAGCAAGCCCTCTTCTACGCGACCGCATTGGATTTTGATTGAGCCTCCAAGGAGATGCGCTTCGGACACACTGGGCGACAGTGCTTGCGCGCGGTCAGCGTGCGTGTTAGCTCCGTTGCAGTTGCCTTTGGCGACATCCAGATATGCCATTAGCGTATACCCCTCCCCGAACTCCTCTGCGTTGAGTGCTTGCCTGGCGAAACGCTCCGCTTCAGCGAGGTCCTTAGCTGGGTCTTTGCTGATCCCGAGCCACAGCTTTTGCAGGTGAAGGTAGCCCATCAAGTAGCTAGTGAACGCTGTATCCGGGTTCTGGTCATAGAGAGCGCCCCAGATGTCTTCAGCATTTGCATGACCTTCGGGACTGAACTTTTGGAACTCTACGCGCCCTCGGATCAGCTCAACATATGTGTCGAAGCCTCCGGCTGCCTTAATCCACGATCGCGCTGCGCCCTGGCCTTCGGTGAGCGCCACAGAGGTCTCCTCGAACACGAGCTCTGCAATCTCGTCTTGTGCCGCCATCAAGTCGTTGACGTTGCTGTCCTTTTGCACGGCCCAAATCACGTTGCCTTCCAGCGCATCAGCCAGTTCTGTGCGCACCACCAGCTGGTCACCGCTAACAGTAACGCTGCCACTCATCACGTAACGCACCCCGAGTTCGCGTGCGATATCCGCAGCACTTGCGTTGCGGTCCTTGTAGCTGATCATTGTGGATCGCCCGATCACTACCAGTTCAGGTGCGAGCGACAGGGTCGCGATGATGCTATCCGTGATTCCGTCGGCCACCCAGTCGTGCTCGCCAGCATTCCCCCGCAACTCAAAAGGCAGAACGGCAATCGACGGGTCTTGTGGCAGTGTCAGCGCCATCTCTGCCGGATCAACAGGCTTGAAGTCAGGCCTCTGAAGCCACCAAAGAAGTCCGCCCAGCATGGCGAGGACTACTACTGCTGCTGCGACCAAGGGGACCCGTTTCGACGGGCTTGCAGCGGGTGCGATCGGTACCCCCTCCACCACCTGATAGACCCTCACGGGAGTAGCGATGTTCTTCAGTTGTTGCTCCCCCAGCGACTTGTAAGCGACATCGACGTTGGCCTTGAGGACGTCGTAGGCCGTGCCTGAGACCACCACGCCTCCGGGCGCTGCCAAGCCCTCCAGCCGGGCAGCCACGTTCACCCCGTCGCCGTAGACATCCCCATCGTCGAAGACCACGTCTCCGAGGTGGACCGCCACCCGATACTGGATCTTCTCATCATCAGGGAAGTCTTCTTCCCGTGCCGCCATCTCGGCCTGGACAGACACGGCACACTGAACGGCTTCAACCACCGATGAAAACTCAGCGATGAGCCCGTCGCCAGTGAGCTTTACAATCCGGCCTTTCTTGGCGGTGATCGTCGGTTCAATGAGCTCGTTCAGGTGACATTTCTGACGCTTGAGTGTGCCCATCTCGTCCCGCTCAATGAGACGAGAAAAGCCCACCATATCGGCGGCAAGGACAGCAGCAATCCGACGTTCCATGCTACGACGATAACACAGCGGTGCGGATTTCGAGAAAGAGTCTGCATTGGGCTCTACTGAGACATCCGAGTGTTCCGGTCAGATGTCCGCAAAGCCGCACTGAGAAGCCATTCGAGACGACGGGACCGCGTGGCGAAGTCCGATCTAGTCCCTGAAAGACCGCTCCTACCAGCAACTGCCATTCGGCACTGATGCCTCCGATGTCTCAGAAGCGGACAATGCGGGCATTCGCGTCTTCTAGTCATAGGATCAATAGACAGCTCAGTTCACGCTGGCCGCGACAAGTCGCAACTTTAGTCTGATTTTGAACGCGCGGCAGATGTCTCGGGATATCCCGCATCGCGCAAAGCATCTCCGAACCTTGCCAAATGGTCTTTGTCCCGAACATAAGCCCAGTATCGCAGATGACTTTCCACACTAGTTGTTGGAGAAATGGCGATGCCTCTTGATCGATGAAATTCCGCGCGTTCGGTATCCCCATTCAATATTGCAAGCGCTGCAAGATGGGCGTGAGTGCTAGGATTTTCGAAGATTGCATTGGCCATCTCAAAATAGCGTTCTGCCTCTTCTTTTTCTTCCTGCATAAACAGCGTTATGCCGAGCAAATTCGGCACCCATACAGGTGGGCTGGGTTGGCTGCGCAGCCCCGACCTGAGAAAAACTTCACCGCGTTCTGGAGTACCGCTTGCGGACATTACCCAACCGGCGTTGGCTACAACTCTACCGTTACTTGGTGCTAGCGCCAGGGCGCGTTCTGCACTGGCGATTGCCTGATCATATTCGCTCAGAACCATATTAACATTAGCCATTGCAATATGAGAGAACGCTTCGTCTGGATCAGCGTCAAGGGCCTCTTGAGCATGCGTCTGAGCGAGTCGTAACGACTGTTCTGGGTCTGCCGTGTATCCCATCGCAATCGAATTGAGATGTAACCAACTCAATCCAGAATGGGCGCTGGCAGACGCAGGGAAACGGTCAATCACAGCCTGATAGTGCTCAAGCGCTTTGAGGTCGCCATCTATCGTGAATTTGTCGGCCTCAGTCATACCCTGGACCAAATGTCGGTAGGCTTCGAGATCGCCCGCGTCTTTGTACAAGGTGCGCGCATAGCTGCCCCGGACCAGACTTGCATCCAGCTCGACCAAAATATCTGAGACGATTTGATCTTGAATTTCAAAGATCTCTTCGACTGCAAGATCATGGTCAAATTGTCTGGACCAAACCTGCTGACCGCTAAGGGCGTCAATCAGTTCGGCGGTTGTTCTGAGCTGATCCCCCGATGCTTGGACGCTACCATTCAAAACGTACCTGACTCCGAGCTCCTCGGCGATTTTGTTGATGCCGCGTCCCGCGTCGCGATAGGCGAAGCTTGAGGGGCGTGCGATAACAAATATCTGTGGAATAGCTCCCAATGACGTGACCACACCACCGGCAAGGCCGTCGCCGATATAGGTGAGCGTCTCGTCGCCGGAGAGACTGTCGAAAGGCAGTACCGCAATCGACGGTTTCTCGGGCATATCAAAAGCGAAGCGTTTGGTATCTGCTGGTGGGCTGGCTGGAAGACCCGCTTCAACGAGAGCGGCGACGTAGCGATTTACCAAGACCCTGTCGCGTTCGCGAACCAATTTTCGCTCGACATCCTCGCGTGTGAAGCCAGGCACCATTTTGAGTAATTCCTGTATGTGCGCACGTGCGAGATCAGTTTGCCCCTTTCGAACGGCTACAACTGCCAAGTTGAGCAGAGCGTCAGGCTTTACCCTCGCATCAGCAATGTCGGCTTGCAAAACAGCTTCAGCGATCCGCTTAACCTCTTCATACTGGCCGAGCTTTAGGTGCGCAGCCATGAGAGTCTGGTGAACCCATTCAGGATAGTCAGGTTCGAGGCGAACACCTTGTTTAACAAGTTCAATACCCCGTTCTTCCTCGCCTGTTCGAATGTGAATGTCGCCTGCAAGCATGAGTATGTCGGCGAGGCTTGGCGACATCTTGACCGCCTCCTTGGCCCATTTTAGGGCCGTGTCATAGTCGCGTTGTAGGAGGTTAATGTGTGCTTTTAGAGCTGCTGGGTTACCGTCAGTGGCGCTGGCCATAGCAGTATCAACTAGTGCATCCGCTTCCTCTAGCGTGGCCACTGGATCGTCTGTGAACCCAAGAATGACGCGTTGCCACAGAAGCCAGGCTTGCACAAAAGGAGCAATCGGCGCGTTGGCATCATCATCGACGATCTCGCCCCAAAGGCGAGTTGCCGTTTCATGGCCTTCGGCGTCAAAGCGCTGAAATGCAATGCGGCCTTGAACGAAACGCCGCATGTTCTCAGCTGAACCCATTACGTTGCGCCATGTGCGCGCTTGCTCGCCGATGGTTAGCTTAACTTGCAACTCCTGTAAAACACTGGACGCAATTTCGTCCTGGACCGAAATAAGATCATCAGACGCCCTATCAAAACTATCGGCCCAGATTGACTGACCAGATTGCGTATTTACCAATTGGGCCGTAACGCGCACGCGGCTTCCCTGAAGAGCAACAGTTCCAAGCAAGACATGACGCACGCCGAAATGCTCAGCAATGGCAGCGGGTGTTTTGTCCGGAACCGATGCTACAGCACTGGAAGCGATTGCGACAATCTCGGAAGAACTTGTGAGTGAGAGTTCGATGCTTTGCGCAATGCCTTTTGCAAGCCAGTCTTGCCCGCCACTCTCCAACACATTCTCGAATGGAGCCACTGCAATTGAAGGCTTATCAGGTATTTCGAAAGCAAAGTTCTCTGGGTCTGCTGGCGTAAACTCGGGCCGCAGGGCCTGCCAGGATGCAAAACCTAGGATCACTAGGGCAACAATTGCTACAGCACCGATAAACGGGAGGAAGTGTCGTCTGCTACGCGGTGTACTAGGTAGATTCAAGCTTTCAACCACCTGATAAACGCGAACAGGCGTTGCTATATTTTTGAGCTGCTTTTCTCCCAGAAGTTTATAGCCCACTTCGACTTGAGACTTTAGCAAGTCGTGCACGGTCCCGGAAATGACCACCCCACCCGGCTCGGCCAAAGCTTCAAGGCGGGCAGCAATATTGACGCCGTCACCGTAAACATCGCCTTCGTCGAAGATGACATCGCCGAGGTTAACGGCGATGCGATATTGAATTCGTCGTTCCTCAGGAATTTCGGTTTCACGGACGACCATCTCTTTTTGGATAGTGACCGCACATTGAACGGCTTCGACGACTGACCCAAATTCGGCAATCAACCCGTCGCCGGTAAGCTTAATTATCTTGCCGCTGGCTTGTTCAATGAGCGGATCGATTACTTCTAGACGATGTCGCTTTTGTCGCTCAATTATTCCAGCTTCGTCCAGCTCGATAAGCCGACTGTAGCCCACCATATCTGATGCTAATATTGCAGCAATGCGGCGTTCCATAGTTTAACCCTCCGCACACAGGCTACCGCGTTCCTGACCCTCAGTTAACCTTTTTCTAAGTTCCACATTGGGCTCTTCTGAGACATCTGACCGCTTTTGTCAGATGTCTGCAAAGCCGCGTTCAGAAGCCATTCGACGCGACGGGACCGCGCGGCGACGTCCCATTTGGTGCCTGAACGACCGCTCCTGCAGGCAGCTGCCGTTCGGCACTGATGCCTCCGACGCCCCAGATGCGGACCAAACGGACTTTGAGCGTCAGGATTTCACATCATCCAGAAACGTTTGGATGCGCTCAGGGATGGAAAGGTGTCGCCAAGACGTTTCGTGAGGAACCCCTGCCAACTTATCAAGCACAAAACCCGGGATAACTCCAACTAACGCTTCTAGGTCTTGGAGATGTGGATCATTTCCTCCGACCACACCGGCGCAGCGCACACCAATTTTTTCTAATTTTTCTTGGGCCAGGCAGATGATTTCGGGCATCCCATCCACAAGTGCGTCAAAAGCATCGTAGTCCGGATTAGGGGTCATGCCTGCTCCATTTTCGCGAGCCCACTCGGCGAATTCCCGATATCGGTTCATCCCATCATCGCGCGTCCATCCTGTGCCAATCAAAAAAAGTGAAGAAACACGTGAAGGAGCTATCGTTGCCAATTTGAGGGCTATTTCGGCTCCAAGTGAGAAGCCAATAACGTCAACGGTCTCAGCTGCCTCGGCATCGAGGACTTGCAGCTGGTCCTCTACGAGCTTCAACCCATAGCTTGAAGGGTTGTGTGGACGGCTGCTGTGTCCATGTCCACGCAAGTCAGGAGCAATAACTTTGGCCCAATCGCCGAGTTTCCCAGCAACTCCGTTCTGGTTCCACATATCTGACCACATGCTAATCCCATGAATGAGTAGAACCGGTCGGCCCGTGCCAGTTACATTGTAGACCAATTCTTCCCCGTCTTTGGAGTTCAACAGGCAGGTTCTCATCAATATTCCTCTGTTCACATCCACGCATGGGCAGCAATTCTGGCATGTGGAACGAATGATGCAAGCGGTCAGCTTCGGGCTCTTCTGAGACGTCTGACCGCTTTTGTCAGATCCCCGCGAAGCAGCGTACAGATGCCATTCGAGACGACGGGACCGAGTGGCGAAGTCCGCTTAAGGGACTGGACGACCGCTCCGACCAGCAGCGGCCATTCGGCACTGATGCCTCCGACGTCCCAGATGCGGACAAAGAGCTGTCGATTAATGGTCGCCGATGGGGTATGCATTGCCCTCTTCCTGAGTGCTTGCGGCAACGGAAGCATGCCGATGGACCCACTTCCAGCCCTGAGGCGTCCTTACGAGCGACACTGTCCATCGCACTGGAACTTTCACCGCCTCATCTTCAACGATCAGGTGAATGACCAATGCAATCGCGACTGTTGCTGCTTCACCATGAACAGCAACATCTTTCCATCCCCATTCAAACTTTGTGGCCGTTGCGTCTCGGAAATTCCGCTCGAAAACTGACGACACGGTTGAGCGACCCGAACAAAGTTCATCACCACCAGTGCCGATGAGCGAGATCGCATCACCGTCAACGAAGATGGCCATCAGCCTTGAAAGATCCTTGGCACAGTACGCATCGGCGTATTCGTCCAACGTCGCAAGTATCTGAGGATGATCGGTCATTGCTGCCTCCAGTTCGTGTGATCGTAAACAACACTACCACAAGTCCGGAAACTGGTGCGCATTGGGCTCTTCTGAGACATCTGACCGTTTTTGTCAGATGTCCGCAAAGCCGCACTGATAAGCCATTCGAGACGACGGGACCGCGCGGCGACGTCCGCTTTGGCGCCCGAACGACCGCTTCTCGCAGCACCTGCCATTCGGCACTGATGCCTCCGACGTCTCAGATGCGGACAAAGCAGCCGTACTGAGATTGAGCACGAAAGCCCGAGACAGTGGACGCGCCGAATACTTTTGCCGATGTTTGGATGAAAAACGCGTAAGCAGACCCACTGATTGGCTACTCGGCAAGCGGCAGTCTCTTGATATGGGTCAGATCTTCAGATCAAGCCGCGGTTTCCAGAACGGGCGGAAGAGTTCGATCTTGGGGCAGCGGTTCATTACGACCTGAAGGCCAGCATCTTCGGCAAGCTTTGCTGCCTTGTCATCATAAACGCCAATCTGCCCCCAAAGCACCTTGGCCCCGATGGCGATTGCTTTCTCGGCGAAGCCATATAGCTCTTCTTTGGGGCGGAAAACGTCGACCATATCAACGGGTTTGTCGATTTCTTCCAGCGAATGGTACACCTTCAGGCCCCTGATCTCGGTCACATTGGGGTTGGGGTTTACCGGCAAGATGTCATAGCCGATCTCGCTCAGCTGCCGGAGAACGCCGTAGCTGAACTTCGTTTTGTCGCCGCTGGCGCCCACCATGGCAATCGTTTTGACCGATTTCAGAATGTCGGCAAGGTATTTGGGATCGTAATCATAGATGCGGTCGATATCTGCTTCGGGCATCGGTTAACCTTCCTTCGGCGTCGCAATGTCTGCCTTGAGTTCGTGGGGTTTGAGAGGGTCGAGGAACGGATTGCGGTAAAGCGTGTCATGGCTTTCGACACCGATCTCCAAAGTGATGTCGGAGGTCGCACGCGCCACGCAGAGGATGACATAGCCGTTCGCGATCTGCCGGTTGTTGAGCGCGACTTGCCGTCGTTGATCGACCGCACCAGCCGTCAGCTTTGCCGCGCAGGTGATGCAGCCGCCGTATTCGCACCCATAGGGCAGATCGACCCCCTGATCGCGCAACTGCTCGAGCAGCGGACGGCGGTCATTAACGTCATAGACGGCATTGTCGCGATTGCTGATCGTGACCTGATGGGTCGTCATAACCAGATATCGCTTGTGCAATCGCCACCCGGATACCGGCTTTCGTGGCAACGTGACGGACCATTGGGTTCATTCCCAAAGTCGACGATGAAGTCTTCGTTGATTTTCATGCCACCGTTTTCGGGATCGCAGTCGATCATCACCATCACACCGCCCTTTTCGCGGATCTCGGGGTAGAACTGGTTGTCCCAGGTCGAGAACAGCGAGGTCGTGACATAGAGCCTGCGCCCGTCCAGTGACAGCTGGAACATTTGCGGGCCGCCGGCGACTTCGACACCGTTCACAACGGGCGCTTTGCCCAGAAGACCCCCCATAAAGACCTGGCCCGTCAGTTTGGGATTATGGGGATCGGTGATGTCGTACTGGCGCATGTCGCCATGCAGCCAGTTGTTGAGATAGAGGTATTTGTCATCCATCGAAATCAGGATCGCCGACATCACACCCGGCAAGGGGATTGGCCATTCAGGATGCATCTCATTCTCGACATCAATGATCTTTTCCCATGTCCATTTGTCACCGTCTTTCCACCAGTGAATGACGTTGGTCGACAGCGCGGCGCCACAGAACCCATGGGTACTGTCGGGGTCATGGTGGAATTTGACCTCAAGCGGCAAAAGCCCGTCTTCGCCGAGGTAAAAGCTTTCGATCGGTTCGCGCGCCTCGAAATCCCAAATATGCAGCTCGCGTCCGTATTTCAGATGCCCGACCTCTTCAAGATCGAAGCCCGGCATGAAGGTGTTGGGTGCGGCCCATTCGGAACTGACCATCACGTTGTGGCGTGGCTGGTACCAGAAGTCATAGCCGAACTTGATATCACCCATCGAGTTTTCCCAGCGCCCAACGATGTTGAACTCTTTGTCCAGATGCAGGTATCCGCCCGGCGCTTCGCCTTTGGCGTTTCCAAGGAAGGAAATAATGATTTCAGAGCCCAGACAATGCACGGTGTGGGGGCCGGACAGATTGGCTTTGGCCTTGATCTCTGCGCCGTCGATTACCTTGTGCAGACGAGGCGCACGGGGATCGGTGGCCGTATCAACGATGTGAAGGTTATTGGACCGTACGCCGGGCAGGATCAGATACTTCCGCGACATCGAGCTGTCGTCGTGACAAGACGAACAGGCATTCCATCCCATGTGGTGAAGCTCGTCCCCGATGCCGGGCATTTCCAACCGATGGATCACTTGCGAATAGGTCGGGCTGTCGGGATCGACATCAACAGTCGCGAGGTAATCGGGTTTCTGGATACCCGTGCCGGTGTAGATCGCGATGGTGTAAAGCAGCTTTTCACGGGGGGCTCTGATGGCGTCTTGGGGGCTCGAATAGCCCGGTCCGCAGCATGCTCCATCCATCATATTCTCCCTCCCTTGATTCTGCTCTTCATATCGTATATCGAAAATGATATTATCACATAGTGAGAATAATGCATCTCGAACGGTTAGCGCTGATATTGGAAGTCGTTGGCCAAAAAGGACGTGCGACCGTAGCCGACATCTGCGGACAGACCGACCTCCCGAAACCGACGGCATACAGACTGGTTCAGGATCTTGTGTTTTCCGGGCTTCTTGAAGCACCCGCGCGAGGGCAATTTACCATAGGAACCAGATTGAAACGTATCGCTTCGAGCGATTACTCCGACCCTGCCCTTCTGGAGGTCATTGAGCCTGTGCTCTCCGGTGCAGCCAGCGAATTTGGCGCCGCATTTTTTCTGTCACGACTGCGCGGCCACTGGGTTGAGATCATTCATGTTGCGACGCCTCAGACGGGCGTTTCGTACCTTCATCCAGGTATGGGGAAACGGCCTATACACGCGTGCTCTTGCGCCAAGGCAATTGCCGCCCTTTCTCCGGCTCTGCTGTCTCATGACGAACTGAAGGGGCAGCTCAAACGATATACTGAACGCACAATCACCAATCGAAAAGACCTCGAAAAGGAACTCGCGGCCATTCGCGCCAAAGGGTACGCTGAGTGCGTGGAGGAGTTGGAGCGAGGCATAAGCTCTGTTGCAGTAACACTCGCCAAAACAGGCGTTGGTTCGACGCTGTCCATTGGTGCGACAGCTTCCGTTCGGGTGTTTACACCCGCGATGCGGATTAAGGTCGGCCAAGCTCTTGCAGAAATATCACACGGACTATCATCCGCACTAGGATGGGATGATGCAGACGCAAACAGGCAATCCGCCTAGCGTGGTGTAAGCTGATAAAATGCCGCAGGCCGGTGCCATCCGACGGCTTACGACCTTTTGATACCGCGGGGCGGTTTTGCAGGCAACCGAGGAGGCTCTTTATGGACGATGGAATGAGCGGAGGGTTCTTCGCGGTAAATGTCAAACCTGAGCACAGGCAGTCTTTTTTGAGCGCCAGTATCTTCGAAGCGCAAAGCATCGTCAGTGAGGAAGCTGAAGTTTTCCAGTTTCAGATCATGGTAGATATGGCAAACCCCAATAGGTTCTATTTCTACGAAGTGTTCCGGGATGAAGCAGCCGTTCAGGACCATTGGGAATCTGAGGCATTTAGGACCTGGTTGAACACGGTCCAAACGATGTTGGATGGTGACATCGAAATGATTGCTCGGATGCGCTCGCTTTTCCCGACGACAAAGGGTTTCGAGTCACAGAAACCAGGCCTGCTCCAATGGTGAAGTGGTCCAGACGTTTGATGAATTTGTCGCCTTGAAGAACTGATGAGATCTGACACCAGTCGGCTTCGGGCTCGAATCGGTCAACTGAGCGTTTTGCTCAGATGTCCGCAAAGCCAACTTCAGCAGTCATCCTTAGCAAGTCCGTGCTGCGGCGACGTCCGCTTTTGCGCTGCAACGACCGCTATTACCAAGTTCGGCCATTCTCTGCGGCCGGGTCCGATGTCTCACATGCGGACGAAGCCGCCTTTGAACATCTCGCCAATTTGCATCGATAAATCTAATATAAACTGCAAAGGCTTTGGATCGCAGTTTATGAGACCCGACACTCAGTACGCGCTCAGTGGTGATCTGAGCATCGCCTATCAGGTTTTCGGCGATGGGGAGCAGGATCTCGTCTTCGTTCCAGGCTGGATCTCCAACATCGATCTCTTCTGGGATGAGCCGATCGTCGCGCGTTTCCTCACAGAGCTCGCGACTTTTTGTCGAGTAATACTTTTCGACAAGCGTGGAACAGGTTTGTCGGACCGGAGTGATGGGGCTGCGACACTTGAGGAGCGCATGGAGGACGTAAGAGCTGTCATGGACGCGGTAGGCTCAGAGAGCGCAACTATCTTCGGGTATTCCGAAGGGGGGCCCATGAGCGTGTTATTCGCTGCCACATATCCTGAACGTACCCGATCTCTCATATTGGCGGGCAGCTATGCCAGCCGACGGGCACATGAGGATTATGAAGAGGGGCTCTCGGAAGCTGAAATCGCCATATTGGTCGAGAAGGTTCGTGAGGGATGGGGAACACCGCTCGACATCGAAGCGCGTATTCCCAGCCTTGCAGATCACCCCAGGTTCCGCAATTGGTGGGCCCGGTTTCTTAGAGGCGGCGCCTCTCCCTCGGCGGCCTTGGCTCTGCTGCGCATGAACCTTGAGATTGACGTGCGGCCAATTCTTGCTTCTGTGCAGGCACCGAGCCTCATCCTGCACTCTAGTCGCGATCAAGTCGTCAGTTGTTCAAGTGGGCACTATCTGGCTGAGAAAATTCCTAACGCTCAGATGATCGAAATTGATGCCGACGATCATGTTCCCTTCACAGAAACCTCAGAGCGCGTATTGGCCGAGGTCAGGCAGTTCGTAACAGGGCAGGAAAGAATTCAGATTGAGGAACGAGTTCTCGGAACCATAATGTTCACGGACATAGTTGGTTCGACCAGGATTGCGGATGAGATCGGCGACAGAGCATGGAACGACACTCTCGCAGCGCATCATGGCGAAGTAAGAAGCCAACTTGAGATATGCGGTGGCCGCGAGATCAAAACGACGGGCGATGGTTTCTTGGCGATGTTTGATGGCCCGGCGCGTGCGATCCGGTGTGGACACTCCATTCAATCCGCTATGGAAAGGATCGGCTTGAAGGTCCGGATTGGTCTGCACACAGGGGAGTGCACGATCTCCGGTGATGACTTATCCGGGATCGCAGTTCACATCGCAGCACGTATCGGTGGCATAGCAAATGCTGGCCAGGTTCTAGTTTCGCAAACTGTGCGCGATTTGGTGGCCGGGTCAGGCATATTCTTCGACACCCTTGGTGCGCATGAATTGCCAGGCGTGGCTGGGCATTGGTCGATCTGCTCAGCGAGATTGCAGTAACTCTAGAAGGTACGGACGAAGCGGCTTCATGGGTGATCTACGATTCGAGGGCCGCCTCTATCCAGCCAACGCGCTTCGGATGGGGAAAGCAGTTCGGCAAGCCGCTCTTGGTAGCGAGTTCTCAAGTGGGGTGCCATTTCTTTCTTCCCCCGGTCCTCGCCCGCGGCGAAGAACTCCTCGCTAGACGAAAAGTGTTTGACGTTCGCTAACGGCGCAAATTGATCGGCTTTGGAGCGCATCGAAGAAATCGAAGCGGCCTCAACGACCTCGTCCAGGAAATCTGGTGGCGCATTAACCCGGATGATTGCCGCGACATGCCCGACAACGCCCTTCAGGTCCCGCTTCATGTCGCTGTAGTGGACGAGCGTCATCCGGCGGTCATCTCGACGCATCGCTTCTATTGCCGCGCGAAGGTGCCTGACGAGCAACTCCAAAGAGACGTCGTCAACGTGCGTTGGGTCAAACGGCAAGTCCAGACCTCGCGCGATCACGGCATCTTCTTTTGCCAGGAATGGATCGTCATTGGGCGGGTTTGTCATGTTTGAGACATGCCTGCGCATAGAGCGCATCGCATCCAGCGGATTTCTCAAGACCGATATTACGTGCGTTCCATCTACCATAGGCAAGCCGTCCACAGGTGTATGTGTTTTGATTAGGCGACGCCCCTTCTGCGATCCGTAGGCAGTACGGATTTCGTCAAAAGGGGTTGGCGAATAATCAAGCCACGGGCTTAACTCGGCGGTTGATGCCGGTAAGTCAGTTGAGCCGTGCAACAACATCGAAACGACCGCGATCATCCAGGTCGTTCCGCACTTTGGTGGCGTCGAGACGATGACGTCGCCAGAACGGAGTTCGAACTGCGACCACCTTGAGGAATCGGTTCTTTTCCCGGAATAGAGCTCCATTTGACTACGCTAAGTCCAAACTAGTAGCCGCGGCAATGAAATTCCCCCGCTAATGACCTTATGACAAAGCTCCATCAACGCAGCCTGAGGGGACTTAGGTCATCTAGGCCGTCCGTTTCGGCTCCCTCCAGCCACTAGCTGCGCTCACCAATAAGGCCTGCTGAGCGGACAGCAGGCCACCTAGATGCGCCACAGGTGTACCACCAGTGTGCGTGAATTCGGAAGCTGTGCTATTGTGTAGGAAATATGGGAGGAGTGACTATGGCCGACTGGCGTATTGAAGGCGAGTACATGGAAACCTGCAACTGTGATTTCCTTTGCCCGTGTATTACATCGAACCTTACGGCAACACCCACCGAAGGTGATTGCAAGGCCGCGATTGCGATGAAGATCACGAAGGGAGAGAAGGACGGCATTTCGCTCGACGGGTTGTCCTTCATCGTATTGCTTCACGCACCAAGTGCGATGTCCGATGGCAACATCAAGGTGGGTCTCATTGTCGATGAGAAGGCTAGTGACGAACAAGCGGCCGCAATCGGCGATATCGCGACCGGAGCTGCGGGCGGTCCGATGGAAGCCTTAGGGCCCTTAGTCGGCGAAGTGGCTGGTGTCGAGAAACGACCGATCAGTTTCGTGTCCGACGGAGACAAGATATCCGTCAAAGCGGGTGAGTTGGTTGAGCAGGAAGTGGAAGCTGTCAACAGCGCGCTTCCAAATGGCGGCCCAATCAAGATTGACAATGTCCCCCACCCAGTGACAACGACTCTGGCACTCGCCCGGGCTACGAAGAGTAGGTTCAATGCCTTCGGAGTTGAGTGGGATGATGCCACAGGCTCCAGGAACGGGCATTTCGCCCCGTTCGCCTGGACGGCCTAACGGACTCAACTTCGATTGCGCGTACTGTGACCACAGCCAACGGAACTGTGCTGGAACGCAGCCTGAAGCGTGACAGACTCATCGTGATCGGTGGTCTTTCAGTCGTTGTGGCGCTTGCGGCCATTTACACTGTGCTCGGGGTCGGCATGTCAATGTCGGCGATTACGATGACGCAGATGGCCATCGAAATGCCAGGTATGATGATGGCGCCCGTCGATTGGACACCTGGTTATACGCTCATGATCTTCATTATGTGGTGGGTCATGATGATTGCCATGATGGTGCCAAGCGCGGCTCCGACGGTTCTGTTATACGCGGCACTCGCAAGAAAGAATAAGAACTCGGATAAACCCTACGCCGCAGTTTCAATTTTCCTTTCCGGCTACCTGCTCGTTTGGGGTTTATTCAGCCTCGCAGCAACTGCCGTGCAGTGGTCCCTTGTTTCAATCGGCCAAATGAGCGGCATGATGGAACTCACGCAAGCACCGCTTGCGGGAGCTCTGCTTTTGGCCGCAGGTCTTTACCAAGTGTCCCCTCTCAAGCAGGCGTGTCTGCGACACTGTCAGCATCCGGTGATGTTTTTCATGCACAACTGGAAATCCGGAGGGTTGGGGGCTCTACGTATGGGAATGCAGAATGGGTGGTTCTGTCTTGGGTGCTGCTGGGTTCTGATGGCACTGCTTTTCGTCGGTGGAGTGATGAACCTGCTTTGGATCGCGGCACTCGCAATTTTCGTCGGAATGGAAAAACTAGCCACCGGGCTGCCGCGGTTGCCGATGCTTTCGGCAGTCGCGCTGATCCTCGGGGGACTGACGCTTGCCTTCTCATGATGCTTTTGAGCTTTCCGCAAACGGACACCTGTCGGACAGTCTATTGGAGCATGATTTCCATCTTGGGCCCATTCTACGCATTAGCTGGACTAATCATTGGTCCGTTGAGCGGACCAAAGCGTCAATCTTCTCTGTCCCAATGGCAACGAAAACCTCGTGATCGATCGACGGCAGTCTTAGGCACTTTCGCAGATTAGGGCGCGTTCGCACTGGAGTCTGTCGTTTATTGCCTGTTGGGAAGTGCCCTTTAGATAAATCCGCGCTTGATCGTCAGAAGCATCAACTTCATGCTGTTAAGAAGAAGTGCAAATGGAACACCTCGAAACAAAAATGAGTGGCCGCCGCCTCGCTGCGATCCTTATGGCCGACGCAGTCGGATTCTCCTCTCACGCCACCGCAGATGAGCGGGGCGCGCTGGCGGCCCTTTCGGGTTGTATGGAAGCGCTAGAGCGGACCACTGGCCTACATGCAGGGCGCGTTGTTAAGACGATGGGCGATGGGTTGCTGGCGGAATTTGGCTCGGTAGTTTCTGCGGTTTCCGCCGCCGCCGCAATGCAGGCCGCGTTGGCAGAGCGAAACCG
Organism: Sulfitobacter sediminis; assembly: GCF_040811725.1. Taxonomy (NCBI): domain Bacteria; kingdom Pseudomonadati; phylum Pseudomonadota; class Alphaproteobacteria; order Rhodobacterales; family Roseobacteraceae; genus Sulfitobacter; species Sulfitobacter sediminis. Next base: position 18,681 of record NZ_JBFNXX010000027.1, on the reverse strand, counting down.
AGACGCAACCGAAGGTGGACGCCTGCAGTTCCGTATCGGTGTCCATGTCGGCGACGTGATGGTGGCGGGCGAGGACATTCTGGGCGAGGGCGTCAACACAGCCGCTCGGTTAGAGGCGGCTGCTGAGCCAGGTGGTGTACTGATATCTGCTCGAGCCTACGAAGATGTCGAAGGCAAGATGGATCTTCCCTTCGCGGACAGGGGCGAAGTGTTGCTTAAAGGGCTACGAAAGCCTCTTCGCGTCTATGCTCTTGAGACAGAGGCTGCTGTTTCTGCAGTGCCAGCACCAACCCTTCCGGACAAGCCCTCGGTCGCCGTATTACCATTCGACAATATGTCTTCTGACCCCGAACAGGAGTTTTTTGCTGACGGGCTGACTGAAGACATCATTACTGGCTTGGCCTCGATGCCTTGGCTATTCGTCATCGCGCGCAATTCGACATTTGTCTACAAAGGCACAGCGGTTGACGTACGCAAAGTGGGGCGTGACCTCGGTGTCGTTTATGTTCTAGAGGGCTCTGTTCGTCGCGCCGGAAATCGCTTGCGCGTGACTGGACAGCTCATTGATGCAGCCAGTGGAAAACACCTATGGGCCGAGCGCATTGATGGTGCGCTGGAAGATGTCTTTGATCTCCAGGACAAAGTTACGGAAAGCGTGATCCGCGCTATTGCCCCTGAGATCCAGACTGCAGAGATTGAACGTGCCCGCGCCAAACGGCCTGACAGCCTGACGGCCTATGACCATCTGCTTCACGGCCTAGCCGCGTTACATCGGGCAAAAAATGCCGAAGCTATTGCGAATTTGGAGCGTGCTATCGATGCGTCGCCGAACTATGGAAAGGCACTGGCGGTTCGGTCATGGTGCAGCACACTGCAATTCGCCTGGCAGGGCGAGACAGATTATCAGAGGGTCCGCGCCGAAGGCTTGGCATTTGCGCGCAGCGCGCTTGAAGCCGGACCGACCGATCCCGAGGTCTGGGCATACGCGGGGTATACGCTCTCTTTCTTCTGCGAGGACGTGGATGGCGGCATAGCCTTGGTTCGCGATGCGGCTGAAAGTTGCCCCAGCTTTTACTGGGCTCAGTCGTCGTTGAACATGCTGAATGGTTTGCATGGACGCGATCCGGAGCAGACCTTGGAGCGGATTGAGCTCACCATGCGCCTCAGCCCGAAAGACCCTCTCAGGCACCGCGACCTTATCGCCCGCGCGCATTGCCTTCGCCAGCTTGGTCGCGACGAGGAACAGCTCGAAGCTGCAACAGAAGCGTTTCGGGTGAATCCGAACATCACCGTGGCAAGGGCGAACAAAATCGTGGCACTTCATAGTCTCGGGAGGCTTGATGAGGCGAAAGAAGAGGCGCGGCGGATGTTGGAATGGAATCCTACCTTTTCAGTGGAAAAGTTTCTGCTGCACTCGGAGCACTTCGAAGCGACCTACGGCCGTGGAACACAAGTTTGGTCTGCACTAGAAGATGCGTTTGCAGATTTGGACCCCTAACTTTGGATGGCTCTGATCGAATAATTCTGTTTTTTTTGAGCAACCGCATTGGGCTCGACACCGTCATCTGAGCAAGATGCTTGGATGACTACTTGAAGGCGGATAGCTGTAGCTCCGCGCTGATATTGACCGAAGCAAAGTCTACATTGACGACTCGATGACTGGTTTTGAAACAAGCGGGCGTTCGCCGGAAGGCGGCCTATGATCGAGTCACGGATACGGCGGAGCAGCCTGAAAATTTAGTCAAGCAACCCCATCAATAACTACTAAGTTTGTAGAGGCCGTTTGATGACGAATTTCAGCCAGTTCCAAGTACTCTGGATCATTGCGCCAAGCCTTGGCTTTTTCTACTGAAGGGAAACGCATGATTACTGTCCTTGGCATGGCCCACGACCCTTCCAGAATTTCGGTCTCGGCGCGCGAAGTTGCTAGTAACTCTCCGCCATGCTTTTCGAAAATGGGCATGAAACCACCGAGATAGGCTTGGTAGGCCTCGGGGTCATGTATGTCGAGCTGACCGACTACATAGGCTGGCATGATCTTCTCCCTTTTGAAGCAGTTTCCTCCACCACCCTAACGGCTATCAAAAATGGCGCAAATACAGCGGTTGGCAGGTCAGCTAGAGCTCTACGCCGTCATGTGAGTTTTATTGTCGGATGAGCGTAAAGCCTCGGGCTCGCTCCAGCCATCAGTCGTGCTCAGCAACAAGGTCCGCTGGGAGGGAAGAAATTGCCGTTCAATCACAGTCCAGGCCGATAAAGTCCGGAGGCCATGAGCGCACGCTCGTAAAGACGCGAAAGAAATGCTCCTGTTAGGTTGAGAAAGGTAATCGGAATAAGGACGACGAGGCCATGGCCCTGTGAAAAACCAGGATTGCGAGACTTGAAGAACTGTACGTCGGGTGGATCAAGCCGTTCATTGAGATGTTTTTCTTGCGGGCTTTCGATAGTAACCCATCCCACATCGCGCACGAATGGGTCCTCTGGAAGAACCGCTGGATCAGGGAAGCTTTCTATGAGCTGACGCGCGATTTCTTGAATATCGGCAGGCGTCTCAGTATCCGGGTGCGGATAAACTCGTCGAAAATACTTGCAGAACAGGTGATAGCTCGACGGGTGAACGAGAGTACCGAGATAGTAGACGCGGGTGAATGGTTGGCTGAGTTTTTCAATTAACGCGCGTAAGATACCGAAGCCGTAGGTTGCGCCGCGACCACGATACTCAGGCAACAAGCCAGCTTCAGCCCGTATTACAATGGCGTTGCGCCCATGAACTTGGCGCCGATAACGGTGAACCGCACAATAACCAACTACATTTTGGTCTGCTGCGCAGTAAAGTTGGATAGACGTTGCTTCTGAAGGGGGTTCTATTACGTGGCGATGGAACTCTTCGGCGGAAACACCCGCAAAAATCTTTTGATGTACAGAATAGAGTTGGTTCGACAACACGTGCCGTTCATAGTCCGACAGTTTTGTCGGCTCGACGACCCGGCCTTGGGCAATCATTGATATTTTCCGCACAGTGCGATCCGTTTCCATTGTGGTCGACTGTAATGTGAGGGTATGGAGTCGTCTGCATTGGGCTCAACGCTGTCATCTGAGTATTTTTGTCGGATGACCGCACAGGAGCGGATAGCTGAGATTGCTCGGTAGATTTCATTTCAACCGTTTGCCCCGACCAGCGTATGGGGCCCCTGAGCAAAACTCAGGCAAGAACTGAGCGTCGATGGTTATCGTCTGTGTCGCCGAGACAAGGATTTGCTTGGGGTGAATCACCTCAACCACCAGCCTGAAACCAAAGGAACGTCCTGTGGTGTACACATGTGGTAAAAACATGTGGTAACGGGTGGTGTTAAATTATTGAAAAATATTAATTTAATAGTGATGGCGGAGGCTCAGGGATTCGAACCCTGGGGACGCTTTCACGCCCGCCGGTTTTCAAGACCGGTGCATTCGACCACTCTGCCAAACCTCCGCAGTCCGACCGTCCTAATCCGGCAGGCTCGATTCGGCAAACGCGGAAATGGTCATCCGAATGGCTTCCGGCTTTATGTGGAATGTCGCCGACCGACCCCTTGCACCTTTTCAGCCCGGACATGGCGCGCTAGAGTGCCGCCAAGATCCTCCCCAGAGGACCCATTGGTGTGCCGAAAGACCGGCAGAAAGAGGCCCGGAAAGGCCCGCAGGCAAGGACGAAACCATGACGAGCAGTTCCATGGAGATCAGGGACGTAATGCGCAGCATGCCGCTGCGGCTGGCCCTCTTGGGTGGCTGCATGCTTGCCCTTGGGGCATGCGACGAAACCGGACAGTTCAGCCTGCCCTTCGGCCAGAACGCGCCCGCCGCGACCTCGGAAAGCACAGCCACAGGCGGCAAGACCGTTGAGCGAGACGTAGAGGCGCCCGAGGTCTTCTCGGCCACCGACCAGGGTCTCTGGGACGGACGCCCGTCGCTCGGCGGTGTCTGGGTCGCGCATCCGGACGTCAAAGAGCCCGAGCGCGTGATCATCCGCAACGAGGCGAACGGCAAGTTCGTGATCGGTGCGCTCTTCCGCAAGGAACGCGACCTGCCCGGCCCCAGGCTGCAAATCTCGTCCGACGCGGCGGCGGCCCTCGACATTCTCGCCGGTGCCCCCGCGCCCCTCAACGTGACCGCCCTGCGTCGCGAGGAAGTCGCCGAGACCGAACCTGTCGAGGCTGCGCCCACAGAGACCGTCGAGGCCCCCGCCGAGGTGACCGAGAGCACTCTCGACCCCATCGCCGCAGCCGGTGCCGCAATCGAGGCCGCCCCGGAGACATCGGTCGAAGCCATCCAGGCCGCAGCGCCGCCGCCGGCCCCCGCGCCGAAACCCGCCGCGCCCAAGCCTGCGTCCTCGCTCGCCAAGCCCTTCGTTCAGGTGGGCATCTTCAGCGTCGAGGCCAACGCCAACCGCACCGCCAAGCAGATGCGCAGCGCGGGCATCCTCCCCACGATCAAGAAGTCCGAGATCAACGGCAAACCCTTCTGGCGCGTCGTCGTGGGCCCCGCGAAAACCAAGTCCGAGATGAACAGCCTGCTCAAGGCCATCAAGGCCGAAGGCTTCTCCGATGCCTATGCCGTCACCAACTGAACCCTGACAGGAGCACGACGCCCCCATGATCCGCCTCCTTGCTGCCAGCCTGGCGCTGATCCTCTCCACCCTCGCCGCCGCCGCCTTCGAGACCAAGGCAACTGCTGCTTATGTCCTCGACCAGACCACCGGTACGGTGCTTCTGGCCAAGAATGCGGACGAGCCGCTGCCGCCTGCCTCCATGTCCAAGCTGATGACGCTTTACATGGCCTTCGAGGCGATCTCGACCGGACGGCTGGAGCTCGATCAGGAACTGCCCGTCTCGGCGGAGGCCGCCAGCTATGGCGGCTCGACCATGTTCCTGCAGGAAGGCGAACGGGTCTCGGTCGAGGACCTGCTGCGCGGCATCATCGTGCTCTCCGGCAACGACGCCTGCGTGGTGCTGGCCGAGGCGCTCTCGGGGACCGAAGCGCGCTTTTCCCGCGACATGACCATGCGCGCCCAGCAGATGGGCATGACCAACTCCACCTTCATGAATTCCAACGGCTGGCCCAAGCCCGGCCACCGGATGTCGATGCGGGACCTTGGCCTCTTGGCCAACCGGTTGATCACCGATTTTCCGCAATTCTACCCGATGTTCGCCGAGACAGAGTTTCTCTTTGACGAAAACGAAAGCGCCAATCGCTTCAATCGCAACCCGCTGCTGACCCTCGACATCGGTGCCGATGGCCTCAAGACCGGTCACACCCAAGAGGCAGGCTTTGGCCTTGTCGGGAGTGCCAAGCAGGGCAACCGCCGGGTGATCTTTGTGATCTCCGGCCTCGACAGCGCCGCCGACCGCGCGCGCGAGTCCGAGTCGATCGTGAACTGGGCCTTTCGCCAGTTCAGCGAACAGACGCTCGGCACCGCAGGCACCCAACTGGCCGAGGCACCCGTGTCGATGGGCATGCAACGCAGCGTGGGGCTCGAACTGGCCGAAGACCTGAATGTGCTCGTCCCGATCTCTGCCAACCGTGGCATCGAGGGCGAAATCGTCTTCTCCGGCCCCTTCCGCGCCCCGGTCACGAAGGGCGACCAGCTTGCTGAACTCATTCTCACACGCGATGACCTGCCTGAGGTTCGCGTGCCGCTCGTGGCCGCCGAAACGGTGGAACCGGGTGGCTTTATGGTCAAGCTGACCGCCGCCGCCATGCACCTGCTGGCGCGTCTCAACGCGGGACCGCAGAACGCCTCGTGACGGCCAAGGGCTTCTTCATCAGCTTTGAAGGCATCGACGGCTCGGGCAAGTCCACGCAAGCCCGTCTGCTGGCCGAACACCTGCGCGCCAAGGGCCGCGAGGTCGTGCTGACCCGAGAACCCGGCGGCTCGCCCGGGGCCGAGGAAATCCGCGCGCTGGTGCTGCAGGGCGATCCCGACCGCTGGTCGGCCAGGACCGAAATTCTGCTCTTCACCGCCGCGCGCCGCGATCACCTGGAACGCACGATCCAGCCCGCCCTCGATGCGGGCAAGGTCGTGATCTGCGACCGCTTTGCGGATTCCACCCGCATGTACCAAGGCCTGTCGCGCGGCGACCTGCGCGGTATCGTGGACGATCTCCACCGCCTGATGATCGGCATCGAACCGGACCTCACCATCCTCATCGACATGGACCCCGGCGAAGGTCTCTCCCGCGCGCTGTCCCGCAACGGCGTGGAGGAACGCTTCGAGGACTTCGGCGAAGAGCTCCAGCAGGCCATGCGCAAAGGCTTTCTCGACCTCGCCGCCGAATTCCCCGCGCGTTTCGTCACCATCGACGGCGCCCGCGCGGTCGAGGCTGTCGCCGCCGACGTCGCCCGCATCGTGGACGACCGGATCGCGGGCTGACGCGCCTTCCCTCCGCGCGCAAACGTGATAGACCCGCCCCATGAGCGACGAACTCCAGCAACCCGACCGGATCGAAGGGGCCCTGCACCCGCGCGACACCCCGCGCCTGATCGGTCAGGAAGAGGCCGAGGCCGCCTTTCTCGACGCCTTCAACGCGGGCAAACTTCACCATGGCTGGCTGCTCACCGGCCCGCGTGGCGTGGGCAAGGCAACGCTCGCCTGGCGCATCGCGCGCTTCCTGCTGGCCACCCCCGATGACGACGGCGGCATGTTCGCCGCGCCGCCGCCCACTTCCCTCGACATCGACCCCGAACATCCCGTCGCGCGCCGCATTGCCTCGGGCGGTGAAGGCGGGCTCAAGTCGATCACCCGCACGCAGAACCCCGAAACCAAACGTATGCGCAAGCAAATCGTCGTGGACGATATCCGGTCGCTGAACAACTTCTTCCAGATGTCAGCCGCGGACGGCGGCAGGCGCGTGGTGATCATCGACGACGCGGACGAGATGAACCCCAACGCCGCCAACGCACTTCTGAAAATGCTCGAGGAACCGCCCGCCCGCGCAACCCTCCTGCTGCTCAGCCACCGGCCCTCGGGCCTTTTGCCCACCATCCGCTCCCGCTGCCGCACCCTGCGCCTTGCCACCCTCTCCCCCGACCAGATGGCCGAGGCGCTCGCCGCCTCGGGTGTCGAGACCGACGGCGACCCTGCCGCCCTCGCCGATCTCTCTGGCGGCTCGGTCGGCGGCGCGCTGCGCCTGTCGCTCATGGGGGGCCTGAAGATCTACGCGGAACTCGTCGGCCTGATGTCGACCCTGCCCCGCATGGACCGCGCCCGCGCCATCAAACTGGCCGAGGCCGCCGCCCAGCGCGGGGCCGAGGAAAAGCTGCGCCTGCTTTTCACCCTGATCGACCTCATGCTCAGCCGCCTCGCCCGCACGGGTGCCACCGGCCAGCCGCCACAGGTCGAAGCCGCGCCGGGCGAGGCTGACCTGCTCATTCGCCTATCCCCCTCTCCCGTACAGGGCCGCAAATGGGCCGATCTCGCGCAAGAGATTTCCGCCCGCGCCCAGCACGGTCTGGCGGTCAACCTTGACCCTGCCGCACTGGTCCTAGATACCCTGCAAAAGATGGGCGACTACGCCCCACGGTAACGCTCGACGGACAGGCATGACAGACCAACCCCAGATCACCGACAGCCATTGCCACCTCGATTTCCCGGACTTCGAAGGCAAGCTGCCCGAGGTGATCGCCCGCGCCGAACGCGCCGGGGTGACGCGCATGGTCACGATATGCACCCGCCTGCGAAATCTTGAACAGGTTCGCGCCATCGCCGAGGCCCATGCACCCGTTTTCTTCGCCGCAGGCACGCACCCCATGTCAGCCGCCGAGGAACCGCTGGTCTCTGTCGACGATCTTCTCGCCCTCACCCGCCACCCCAAGATGGTCGGCATTGGCGAAACCGGGCTCGACTACCATTACACCGCCGACAGCAAGGACATTCAGCAAACGTCGCTGCGCATCCACATCGCTGCCGCCCGCCAGTCCGGCCTGCCGCTCATCATCCACGCCCGCGACGCCGATGAAGACATGGCCCGCATCCTCACCGAAGAGTTCAACAACGGCGCCTATACCTGTGTGATGCATTGCTTTTCGTCCGGCGAGGGGCTGGCCCACGCTGCCCTCGACCTCGGCTTCTACCTCAGCATGTCCGGCATCACCGCCTTCCCCAAGAGCGAAGAGCTGCGCGACATCTTCGCCGCCGCCCCCCTCGACCGCATCCTTGTCGAAACCGACGCACCCTACCTCGCCCCGCCCCCGCACCGGGGCAAGCGGAACGAGCCCGCCTATACCGCCCATACCGCGCGCCGCGCGGCGGAAACCTTTGGAATCGACTACGCCGATTTCGCCGCCCAGACGCAAAAGAACTTCGACCGGCTTTTCACCAAGGCCGCGCAATTCCGGGCCGCCGCCTGATGGCCAACCTCAGGATCACCATCCTCGGCTGCGGCTCTTCCGGTGGTGTGCCCCGCCTCGGCGGTCACTGGGGCAGTTGCGACTCGAATGAGCCCCGCAACCGCCGCCAGCGCTGCTCGATCCTTGTCGAACGCGTCACCGGCGAAGGCACGACGAGCGTCCTCATCGACACCTCGCCCGACATGCGCAACCAGCTTCTTGAGGCGGGCGTCGGCCGCCTCGACGCGGTGCTCTACACCCATTCCCACGCCGACCACGTCCACGGTCTCGACGATCTGCGCATGATCGTCATCAACATGCGCGAACGCCTGCCCGTCTGGGCCGATGCGCCGACCAAGGCCGCCCTTCTCGAACGCTTCGGCTATGCCTTCATCCGTCCCGAAGGCTCCATGTATCCCCCGATCCTGAACCTGCATGACATCGAGGGAGACGTCACCATCGATGGCCCCGGCGGTGCCTTGACCTTCACGCCCTTCCTCGTCCGCCACGGCGGCATGGACGCGCTTGGCTTTCGCTTCAACGACATCGCCTATCTGCCTGATGTGGCGACCATTCCCGACGACGCCTGGCCGCATCTCGAAAACCTCACCTGCTGGATCGTCGACGCGCTCCGCCGCGATCCGCACCCGACGCACAGCCACCTCGACCAGACCCTCGGCTGGATCAAAGACATGGCCCCGAAACGCGCCGTCCTCACCAACATGCACAACGACCTCGACTATCGCACTTTGGCCGCCGAGACGCCTGACCACATCGACCCCGCCTATGACGGCATGGTGCTGACCTTCCCCCTTTCCTGACCGCCGCCGCGCGGGCCTACCCAAGGCAAGCCTTTGCAAACCCTTCTCGACGTCATCCTGCCGGTCTTCATCGTCATCGGGTTCGGCTATGTCGCCGTGTGGCGCGAATACTTTCCGATTTCCGGCATCGACGGCGTCATGCGCTTTACCCAGGGCTTCGCGATCCCCTGCCTGCTTTTTCAGGCCATCGCCAAGATCGACCTTGCCACCTCCTTCGACTTCCGCCTGCTCTTCTCCTTCTACACCGGGGCTGCCATCTGCTTTGCCCTCGGTATCATCGGCGCGCGCGTCTTCTTCAAACGCGACTGGGAGGACTGTGTCGCCATCGGCTTTTGCAGCCTGTTCTCCAACTCCGTCCTTCTGGGCCTGCCCATTGCTGAGCGCGCCTACGGCCCCGACGCCCTGACCGGCAACTACGCGATCATCGCCTTCCACTCGCCCTTCTGCTACGGCCTCGGCATCACGGTGATGGAGATCGTGCGCAACCGTGGCCAGTCCGGCATGGCACTCGTCCGTTCGGTCAGCGGTGCCATGTTCCGCAACGCGCTCGTCATCGGAATTCTGCTCGGTTTTGCGGTGAACCTCTCCGGCCTGCCCGTCCCCGGCGTCGTCGATGACGCCCTGTCGCTGATCGTTCGCGCGGCCCTGCCCGCCGCGCTGTTCGCGCTCGGCGGCGTGCTGATCCAGTACAAGCCCGAGGGTGACATGAAGACCATTGCCATGGTCTGCGCCATCTCCCTTCTGATCCACCCGGCAATCACTTGGGGCTTCGGCAGCGCCCTGTCGCTGGACCCCGAGTTCTTCCGCGCCGCCGTCCTGACGGCGGCCATGGCACCGGGCTTCAACGCCTATATCTTCGCCGACCTCTACGGCCGCGCCCGCCGCGTCGCAGCCTCCGCCGTGCTCATCGCCACGGGCAGCTCCATCGTCACCGTCTGGTTCTGGCTCTCGGTGCTGGGCTAGCCCCGAAACCGCGCCCCTGCCGCAATCGTCCGCGGCCGCGCATTCACCGCAGCGACAGAAGTTCCCGCTGTCTGCTTGTAGCTCTCGGCATGGGCGGCCAGGTCCTCCTGCGACATGACCTCGTGGATATGGGCAAAGTTCTTCCCGCCCGACACCCGCTCAACGATATCGAGGATCGAATCCGGCCCCGTGCTCCGGTTCGCCAACGTCACCGCCGCCGTCACCGGCCGCATGTCCGCCTCGTAAGCCTCCAGCGCATCCTGCGTCAGACCATGCTCCAGAAACGCCGCCCCCAGCCGCCGCGCATCGAGGATCGCCGACCCGGCCCCGTTCGACCCTGTCGGATAGGCCGGATGCGCCGCATCCCCCATCAGCGTCACGCGCCCTTCGGTCCAGCGGTCGATGGGATCGCGGTCCACCATCGGGTATTCCAGCACCTCCTCGGCCCCTTCGATGAGCCCCGGAATGTCGATCCAGTCGAGGTTGAAATGCCGGTACTGCGGCAGGAAGTCGTCAAGGTTCGCCTTGCGGTTCCAGTCCTCCTTTTTGAACCCCTCGCCCGGATCGGTCTTGAGGTTGGCGATCCAGTTGATCGTCGCCAGCCCCGTCTCCGGATCAGGCTTCGAAATGGGGTAAGAGATGAAGCGCAACCCGCTGTAGCCGATCATCACCATCGACCCGCCCGTCTTGAAAGGTTTCGCCTGCGTGGTCCCCCGCCACAGGATATTGCCGCCCCAGGCCGGAGGCCCTTCTTCAGGTTGCATCTGCGCGCGGATCGCCGAATGAATGCCATCGGCGGCAATGACCAGATCGCCCACCTCGTCCCGCGTCTCGCCCGCCTCGTTGACCAGATGCAGAACCGCCGCGCCGTTACGGTTTGCAAACCCCGTCGCCCGCCATCCGGTCTCGACGATATCCGCGCCCGCACGGGCCTTCAGCGCCTCCCACAGCATGATCAGCAGCTCGCCCCGATGCACCGAGAACTGCGGCCACTTGTACCCGGCCCATGTTCCCCGTGGTTCGGTCCAGATTTCCACCCCGTGGCGCGAGTAGAACCCGACCTCCTGCGTCCGCACCCCGATCGCCTCGAGCGCCCCGGCAAGCCCCATGTCCTCAAGCTCGCGCACCGCCACGGGCTGCAGGTTGATCCCCACCCCCAGCGGCCTGATCTGCTTCACGGCCTCGAAGACCCTGAACGGCACCCCGATTTCGTGGCACGTCAGCGCCATTGCCATTCCGGCGATCCCTCCGCCCGCGATCAAAACCGTCATCTTATCTCACTCCCATTCCCGCGATCATGCAGACCGCGCATCGCAGGTCCTGTCAACCGGGCCTCAACCAGGACGGCACGGTGCTCAAAAAGCAAGCAATCTTAGGGCGAGCTTAACCCTGCGGAGGATTGCACGCTTGACTGGCAATCGCCCTGCCTGCAAAGTCTCCCCCACTCGTAACAAGGAGGGGCAAATGTCTCAGGCAGCTATTTATCGGGATACACCGAAATTCCCGTTTCCGATCTACAAAGGCGTCACGCGGCTGAGCTCTGGCGCGCAGACCGCGGAACTGACCGCCGGTCTCAAAGAGATGCTGGGCCACAAGGACCAGGTCGCCGTGCGTGTCGTAGCCGACTGAATGATCTCTGCGACCCGCCGGGGCAAGCTCCGGCGGGCCACTCTCCGCGTCCGGGCTCGCCAGCCCCGCAGCGGCCCCGTCGTTCGCGCACAAGTGCAAACCTCTCGGCCGCGACTTTCAGGAAATTCCGGTATCAAGATGTAAGCGGCAGGCCTGTACGCCGGGACCTTGTCAGCTCGGGAACTTCGTGCTGCGGGTAAAGGGACGCAAATATAACCTTCGACGCTCTCATCGTTCTTTCAGAACGACTGCCGCCCAGCGCCTCGCCGCGAAGGGGTATGTCCAGTTTCCGCGATAAGAAGCTGTGGTGCGGGTGAAGGGACTCGAACCCCCACGCCAAAGGCGCCAGAACCTAAATCTGGTGCGTCTACCAATTCCGCCACACCCGCACGCGGCCACGCACGCGTGGCAACGCGCGCTGATTAGCAAACTGGCGGGGCCTTTGCGAGACCTAAAAACGGCAAGACATTAACACGATGATGACATATCTTTTCGATAAGCAGAGCAGGTAGAAAACAGGAAAGACCCGCCCATGGAGCCGAAAACGGCCGGGCGCGTGGACGGCGCAGACCGTCGTGCGGGCCAGTTCGCATCTTACTACATGACCGACACCGGGCTCCTGAAGGGCGCGGCCCTGCTGACGCTCGATGGCGAGATACCGGTCGAATTCCTTTCGGTCGGGGACAAGATCATCACCCGCGATACCGGTGTCTCGAAGGTTCAACACATCCAGATCGCGACCCGCAAGGTCCATACCGTCGCCGTTGATCCCGGCGGGCTGGGGCGCGGCAAACCGGTCGAGGATGTCCGGCTGGCCGCCGACCAGATGGTGCTGATCCGGGACTGGCGCGCCCGGGCACTCTTCAATTCCGAACGCGCCCTCGTGGCCGCGCGCACGCTGGTGGACGGCGAATTCATCACCGATCTCGGGATGCGCCAGACGACGCTCTACCAGATCTTCTGCGACGGCCCCCATATCCTCTATTGCGACGGGCTCGAGTTGGCCACCGCGGATGGCAGCCGCGCCCGTGGGGCCGTGCTGCGCGCGGCCTAGCCGCTCAATTCCGCAAAAAGCCCCGGCAGCTGCTCGGGCAAGTCCTCGGCGATCAGCCCCGGCCCGAACCGCCGCGCCGCCTCGACATGCAGCCAGGCGGCGATTTCCGTCATGGCATAAGCCTCCGAACTCGTATGCGGTGCACCCAGCCCCGCGATGAGCCCTGCCAGCACATCCCCTGCCCCTGCCGTCGCCAGCCACGGAACCTCGCGGCCATAGGCCGCTGCATGGACAGAGGCACCGCCACCGGGCGCCGCAATCACCGTATCCGGCCCTTTCACCAAGACGATACACCCCGCCCGATCCGCCGCAGCCCGCACAGCGTGGATCTTTGACATTCCTGCCCGCGCGGGCCCGCTCAGGTCAGGAAAAAGCCGCCCGAACTCGCCCTCGTGCGGCGTCAGCACCGTGCGCCCGTGAGTATGGGCAAAGAGCGTTTGCGGATCGCCTTCGAAACTCGTCAGTGCATCCGCATCCAGCACGACAATAGGGTCCCGGTGCGCCGCCCCCTCGGCCCGCCGACCCAGCACCTCGATCACCCGTTTGCGCGTCCACTCTGAAACCCCCATCCCCGGCCCGACCACGAAGCCGCTCACCCGCTCGTCGATCACTTCCGCCAAGGCCTGATCCTTGGCCAATGCCCGCAGCATCACCGCATCCAGATGGCAGGCGTTCTCGATCACAGCCGCAGGCGGGCAAAGCACCGTGACCAGGCCCGCGCCCGCCCGCAGTGCCGCGCGCGCCGCCATGCGCGCCGCCCCGCCACGCCCGACGCCGCCCGCGAAGACAATCACATGGCCATGGTCGAACTTGTGCCCCATGCCCCGGCTTTTCGCGATATGCGACATTGGCCACATACGGGGTCGCAGAGGAGTGCCCGCGAATGTCGGGGCTACCAGCCGCACCCGCTCGGAATCTGGGTGCATCCCCACCATCGCGCGCTCCGGTACGAAAGGGCCGACGCCGATGTCCACAATGGCCAGCTTGCGGCAAAGCCCCGGACCCAGTCCAAGGTAATGCCCCAGCTTCGGCGTGTGAAACGTCACCGTCAGCTCCGCCACATTCAGGGTCCGGGGCCAGGGGTCCGCCTCCGGGTCATCCGGCTCCATGTCCGAAGGCACCACGCCCCGGTCGAGATCAAGGCCCGAAGGACAATCCACCGCCACCCGCCTGATCTCATGCGCGCGCTTCCACGCCTTCATTCCCTTCACATCCAGCGCCCGCGCAACATGCTCCGGCAAGGGTCGGGTCAGCCCGATACCAAACACCGCATCTACAAAGACATCCGGACGTTCCCCTGCGAAAACGTCGTCTGCCGTCATCGGCAGAACCCCATGATCGGCGGCCCAGCGGTCATGGTTCACCTTCGCATCCGGCGGCAGTTTCGCCGGATCCCCGAAGAGATGCACCCGCACCGCCCATTCCCGCTCTGCCAGCAACCGCGCAATGACAAACCCGTCGCCACCGTTGTTGCCCGGCCCGCAGAGCACCACCGCCCGCCGCTTGCCCTTCTGCAGTTCCGGCCATTCCGCCAGAATCGCATCGACAACGCCCTGCCCCGCCCGCTCCATCAGCTCAAGACCGGTCACTTCGCCGCTGTCCATCGCGGCCTTCTCGATGTCGCGCATTTGCTGCGCGCTCAGCAGTTCCGTCATCCCGCCGCCCCTCGATTCACTTCTGCCTACTTATCAATCGCTGCGCACGATTTTTGAGCGCACAGCGATGAATTCTTCACCTCTGCCCCTTCAGACTAACGCCCTTTGTGGATTCCCCACAGCCGAAATGAAATGACGCCCAAAGCCACGCAGATGCACAAAGGGGCACACCATGAAAAAGATCGAGGCGATCATCAAACCCTTCAAGCTGGACGAAGTGAAGGAAGCCCTTCAGGACGTCGGCGTTCAGGGGCTTTCGGTGATTGAGGTCAAGGGCTTCGGCCGCCAGAAAGGCCACACCGAACTCTACCGCGGCGCGGAATACGTCGTGGACTTCCTGCCCAAGGTCAAGGTCGAGGTCGTGCTTGACGACGACATGGTCGATGCCGCCATCGAGGCCATCATTGACGCCGCCAAGACCGAAAAGATCGGCGACGGCAAGATTTTCGTGACCCCCGTTGAACAAACCATCCGCATCCGCACCGGCGAAACCGGCTCGGACGCGCTTTAATCCACTCAACACCATCTCAAGGAAAAAAGGACTCTCCCTGATGAGCACCAAGGATTTTCTGAAAACCATCAAGGACGAAGACATCGAATATGTCGACATCCGCTTTACCGATCCGCGCGGCAAGCTGCAGCACGTGACCGTCTGCTCCGATCAGGTGGACGAAGACTTCCTTGAGGAAGGGTTCATGTTCGACGGCTCCTCTATCGCGGGCTGGAAGTCGATCGAAGCCTCCGACATGAAACTGATGCCCGACACCGAAAGCGCCTACGTCGATCCGTTCTACGCTGAAAAGACCATCTGCGTGCACTGCTCCGTGGTCGAGCCCGACACCGGCGAAGCCTATGAGCGTGACCCGCGTTCCACCGCCGAAAAGGCCGAGGCCTACCTGAAGTCCTCCGGCATCGGCGACACCTGCTACTTTGGCCCCGAGGCGGAATTCTTCCTCTTCGACAACGTCAAGTACTCCAACACCATGAACAAGGTCAGCTACGAAGTCGACGCCTCCGACGCGGCCTGGAACACCGACACCGACTACGAGATGGGCAACATGGGCCACCGTCCCGGCGTCAAGGGCGGCTACTTCCCGGTGAACCCCACGGACGAGGCACAGGACCTGCGCTCCGAGATGCTCTCGACCATGAAGCGCATCGGCATGAAGGTCGACAAGCACCACCACGAGGTGGCCTCCTGCCAGCACGAGCTTGGCCTGATCTTCGACACGCTGACCAAGCAGGCGGACGAGCTTCAAAAGTACAAGTACGTCATCCACAACGTCGCCCACGCCTACGGCAAGTCGGCGACCTTCATGCCCAAGCCGATCTATGGCGACAACGGCACCGGCATGCACTGCAACATGTCGATCTGGAAAGACGGCAAGCCGCTCTTTGCCGGTGACAAGTACGCGGACCTGTCACAGGAAGCGCTCTACTACATCGGCGGCATCCTGAAGCACGCCAAGGCGCTCAACGCCTTCACCAACCCCTCCACAAACTCCTACAAGCGCCTGATCCCCGGCTTCGAAGCCCCCGTGCTGCGCGCCTACTCCGCCCGCAACCGCTCGGGCTGCGTGCGTATCCCGTGGACCGAAAGCCCCAAGGCCAAGCGCGTCGAGGCCCGCTTCCCCGATCCCTCCGCCAACCCCTACCTGTGCTTTGCAGCTCTGATGATGGCCGGTCTTGACGGGATCAAGAACAAGATCGACCCGGGCGAGGCGATGGACAAGAACCTCTACGACCTGCCCGCAGAAGAGCTGGCCGGCATCCCGACCGTCTGCGGCTCGCTCCGCGAGGCGCTTGAGGAACTGCAGGCCGACATGGACTTCCTGCTGGAAGGCGACGTGTTCACCCGCGACCAGATCGAGGGCTACATCGAACTGAAGATGGAAGAGCTCGAAAAGTACGAGCACACGCCGCATCCGGTTGAATTCCAGATGTATTACAGCTGCTAAAGCTGTAAAAATGACCCTAGGTAAAGGGCGCTCCGACCGGAGCGCCCTTTACAATTTCTAGCCACAATTGATGTCTCGCGGGCATTTTCCCGTCGCGAACATACCCAACGAATGCCTATGGCGCGCCCAATTCTTGCCCAAAATCCTAAGCAAAAGGTAAGCAGGGAATGGAGGAAGATCGCATGGCAATCTCAAGCACGACATTCGAACAGCGCATCGCGCGGATCAACAAGGTTGAAGCCGCGGAAAGCGAAGTCCACCAGACACGCAGCAAGCAACGCCGCTCGCTCGCGGCCCGCTGCCTGACCTTCCCCTTTATCGTCGGCGTCAGCATCCTGTCGGGCGGCGCCGCCTATGCCTGGGCCGCGACACAGGACGAAATCCCCGTGGCCCTGATGGACCTGCAGTGGGTGCTGTCGCTCGCGGGTTAAGCCCCGCACCTCGCTTCTGATACGTCCACCGCACTCTTCCCCGTTGAACACCGCCCAAACCTCGGTAATCTGATTTCACTTCAGTTCTTTCCGGGGTTTTTTCATGTCCATTTTTCGTACGATTCTTATAGCCGCCATCGCCGGTCTTGGCCTTTCCGGGCCCGGCAGCGCGGCGCAATGCATCACCAGCAAATCCAACTTCGGCGCCTACAAGCAGCACCTCGCCAAACAGGCGGCATCCGCGGGCGTGGGCCAGCGTGGCCTGCAGGCGCTCAGCTCAGCCGAGCTTTCGAGTATTACCTGGCGGTTCGAATCCAATCCCGCCAGCCAGACCGGCGTCTCCCAGGGCGATCCTGCACGCTTCCTTGCCAAGCGCTCGGGCAGTTCGGCCGAGAATTTCATCGCCCAGACCCGCAACAAGATCGCCCGCAACCCCAATACCTTCGCCTCCATCGAACGCGCCTACGGTGTGCCGGGCAGCATCCTCGCCACCATCTGGGGGCTCGAGACCAGCTGGGGCGGTTACCTCGGCAAGACCCCCATCGTCAGCGGTGCGGTGACCCTGTCCTCCTACTGCCGCCGCCACCCCAAGTTCGAGGAACACGCCATCGCCGCGCTCAGCATGGCAGACCGCGGCATCATCTCGACGGCAACCCAGGGCGGCCCATCGGGCGAGCTGGGACACATGCAGTTCCTCGCAGGAAACTGGCTGCGCTACGGCGTGGACGCCAACGGCGACGGCCGGGCCGACCCCTATAACGCGGTCGATGCGCTCGCGACAGCCGCCAACATGCTGCGCCAGAACGGCTGGAAGGCGGGCCAGCCTTTCGGGCAGGGCACCCAGAACTTCCACGTCCTCTCGGTCTGGAACGACAGCGGCAACTACCAGCGCGCGATCGCCTATGCCGCCGAACGGGTGGGCGGCTGAGCGGGTTTGGGGACAGGGAGGCGCGCGAGCCCGCTTTTCAATGGTCGAGGACGGCGACGCGCGCATCGCCATGTCTGTTGATTTGATTGGACGTGGGTGCGTTCCGTCGTCCGCTTCGCAGAGATGTTGTTGAAAAACTCTGCTTGAGCGAAGCGTGATCGGCTGATTCACTTGCCCTGAGGCAAGGGAGATCTGGCGATGATGGGACCGAAGCAGGTTGCTCAGAGGGCTTTGTTCTACGAGTTCAACATTGAGGATCACGTTCCTGCTGATCACCTGTTGCGGTCGATCGACCGGTTTGTCGAGCTTGGTGACATGCGTGAGCATCTCGCGCCGTTCTACAGTTCGACGGGCCGACCCTCGGTGGATCCCGAGTTGATGATCCGTATGCTGATCGTCGGCTACGCCTTTGGCATCCGGTCTGAGCGGCGGCTCTGTGAAGAGGTGCATCTGAACCTTGCGTATCGCTGGTTCTGTCGTCTCGATCTGACGGACGCAGTGCCCGATCATTCCACCTTTTCTAAGAACCGACACGGACGTTTCCGGGACAGCAACCTCTTCCGGCATCTGTTCGAGCAGGTACTGGCGCGCTGCATTGCCGAGGGACTGGTCGGCGGCGAGAGCTTTGGAGCAGATGCTTCGCTCATCAAGGCTGATGCCAGCCGCTATACGAAGGTGGACTTCTCGGGCTGGTCTGCAGCAGATGCGGCAAACCGGGCGACGCAGGAATACCTCGACACGCTCGATGATGCGGCCTTCGGCGCGGCGACACCGGTAAAGCCGAAGGCGATCTCGCCCGCCGACCCGGCCGCGCGATTGACTGGCGCCAACGGAGACAGGCCCTTCTTTGCGTACAGCACCAACTACCTCGTCGATCT
>NZ_JBFNXX010000238.1:0-241 GCF_040811725.1 Sulfitobacter sediminis | reverse complement strand
CGGCAGCGGCGTGCGCGGCAAGGCAGGCTGGGGCGAGGGCGGTGCCTTGATCACCGTCACCGCCAACTCCTTCGGCGCGCGCTGGTTCGAGGAGGACTGGACCGCCCAGTTCGATCAGCCCGAGTGGAAAGAGGCGCTGACCTTCTTCTCGACCCTGCTGAACGACAATGGCCCCGAGGGCTATGCCACCAACGGCTTCAACGAGAACCTGTCGCTTTTCCAGCAGGGCAAGTGCGGCATG
>NZ_JBFNXX010000237.1:0-242 GCF_040811725.1 Sulfitobacter sediminis | reverse complement strand
TGAAGCACCTGTCGTCATCGCGGATGGTCGTGGTGGCGAGGACGGCGGAGGTGCTGCTGCAGTTGATGCGGGGGGGCGTGGGTTTGTTCGTCGAGGCGCGGGCGCACCCGGAGCTGCTCGCGGGGGTGCGGCCCGGGGAGGAGGACCAGCCGAAGCTCGCGGAGGGAGACGAAATGTTAGTCGGGTCCCGGGGGGCGCCCGCGGAAATGGCGGGCGGCCCGACCGGCCAGGTGGCGCCCGGG
>NZ_JBFNXX010000236.1:0-242 GCF_040811725.1 Sulfitobacter sediminis | reverse complement strand
TTGTTGTATTTTTCTCTTCTCTTCTTAATGCTGAGGTCCGGGTGGTGGCCTGTTTTGTGGTGGCACTTTTTTCTGTTTTTAATTTTTTTTTTTTACCCCCCCCCCCCCCCCCCGGCACCCCCCCCCCCCCCCCCACAAACCCCCCCCCCCCCCCCCCCACGGCGACCCCCCCGGGCCCCCCAACAAGATTAACACCCCCCCCCGGCCCCAAACCAACCAAAAACGCACCACCAAAAAAACCC
>NZ_JBFNXX010000235.1:0-242 GCF_040811725.1 Sulfitobacter sediminis | reverse complement strand
CCCCCCCCCGCCGACCACCGAGAACCCCACCCCCGAGAACTACACCGCCGTTCACCACGGCGGCGGCGAGAACAACGGCGGCGACAATAACGGCGGCGACAACAACGGCGGCAATAACGGCGGCGGCGAGAACAACGGCGGCGAGAACAACGGCGGCGACAATAACGGCGGCGAGAACAACGGCGGCGAGAAGGGCGGCGGCCTTCAGTGCAGAGGGGGGTCGGCGGGGGGGGAGTAAAAGG
>NZ_JBFNXX010000234.1:0-242 GCF_040811725.1 Sulfitobacter sediminis | reverse complement strand
CGGCGGTCGCGGCTTCGGGGTCGGCGCCGGCGCCCCCCGCGGGCCGCCCCTGCGCGGGGGGGGGCGCGGGGGGGGGGGGGGGGGCCCGCCGGGGGGGGGGGGGGGGGGGGGGGCGCCCCCCCCCGCCCCCCCCCCCCCCCCCCCCCCCCCCCCCAAACCACGCACACACCATGGAACACAAGAAATCACAGCGGCTCACCCCGCCACAAACCCGGCGTGAGGAGGGGCAGGACCCCGCCCAC
>NZ_JBFNXX010000233.1:0-242 GCF_040811725.1 Sulfitobacter sediminis | reverse complement strand
CTCCAAACTAAAATCTACTATTCATGCTAACCCGACCCCCGACTGGCGCCGGTCCCGGCGGGCCGCCGCGCCGGGGGGGGGGGGGGGGGGCGGGGGGGGGGGGGGGGGGGGGGGGGGGGGCCCCCCCCCCCGCCCCCCCCCCCCCCCCGGGCCGCGGGCGCCCCACCAAAACCCCCCGGCCACAAAAAAAAAAAAAAACACCCCGCAACCGGGCTGAGCGGGGCCCCACAAACCAAACGAGA
>NZ_JBFNXX010000232.1:0-242 GCF_040811725.1 Sulfitobacter sediminis | reverse complement strand
ACGGGCATGGGGTGGTCTCCTCGGGTCAGAAATCTCAGGGTGCATCTGACAACAGACTGGTCCGGGCTGCAATGGCGGATGATCTGATACTCGACGAAGAGTCAGTGATTGAACGGCTGCTGGAAATCATGCGCCGGCTGCGCGACCCCGAGACCGGCTGCCCCTGGGATATCGAGCAGGATTTCGACACCATCGCCCCCTACATGATCGAGGAAGCCTATGAGGTCGCCGACGCCATCCAG
>NZ_JBFNXX010000231.1:0-242 GCF_040811725.1 Sulfitobacter sediminis | reverse complement strand
CTCTTGCGGATCCATGAATGGATCAACACTCTCCAACACTCTCCAAATTTCGACATCGCCTAGTCTTAAAAGCATCTTAATTGCCCCCCATGCCGCTAAGCCTAGCACAAGTCTTGACGACCAAGAAACACGGTGTGGTAAGCGCACATCGCGAACGACTGATTAGTCCGGATGCTGTTGAAAAAGTCGACCGGGGATTTCGTTTGAATTGATGGCCGAACGGTTTCTGCCCGGCTCTTCAC
>NZ_JBFNXX010000230.1:0-243 GCF_040811725.1 Sulfitobacter sediminis | reverse complement strand
GATTGCAGTTCCGGCTCGGAGTGCTCGGTTGGTGGCGTCTTAAGCTCGCCCCACGCCGCCCCAGAGGCCACCCGCGTCAGGTGGATGTACATGCACTGGCCGCGCGGCGTGTCAGGGGCGAACTGGCGGCGGGGGTGGAAGAAAGGCAGGCCTTCGAGCTAGCGCACGGGGCCGCCGATCTCGCAGGGCAGGAAGGCGACCTCGGCCTCCCCGTGGTTGAGGAAGTCCGTGCTTTCCTGGGTG
>NZ_JBFNXX010000026.1:0-37158 GCF_040811725.1 Sulfitobacter sediminis | reverse complement strand
GGAGCCCGGGGGTCCCGGGCGTCATCGACACAGACAGTACCGCTCCACCGCGCTCAGAAGTCCAGTCAAACGTGCAGGTCGACCCGAAAGCAGACCTTGGCGCAATCCGCAGCTAATGACGGAATCGAGCCCGAAGCTGACACTATGCTTATCGGTTCACGTTGGCCACTTTGCGGAAAATGCTATGGAATTCGTACGCGTGTCGTGAAATGCTCGGGGTTGCTCGAAAGATTTCCTGTCGTAACTGGACCCGGGCCTATGAACCGTCGCCTTTCAACGATCATGGCAGCCGATCTGGTCGGGTTCAGCCGACTGGTCTCGGCGGACGAAGAGAAGGTGATAGCAAAGCTCAGGCGCCTTCGATCTGAGACGATCGACCCGATGATTTCCGAACATGACGGCCGAATAGTCAAAACGATGGGTGATGGCTTGCTTGTCGAGTTCAGCTCATCGTCGGCTGCCGTAAGGATGGCGGTTGCGCTTCAGGACCAGATGCAGGAACTGGAAGCCAAAGAGGCCGTCGATGATCGTTTTCAGTTCCGGATTGGCATCAATTCCGGTGAGGTCGTTGTTCAGGGAGAGGACGTCTTGGGTGACTGCGTGAATATTGCAGCCCGACTGGAGAGCCTCGCACCGCCGGGCGGTATATGCGTGGGCAGAACAGTTTTTGAATTGGTCGATGGCAAGATCGACACAAAGCTCACACCGCTTGGGCCGCAACAGGTCAAGAACATTCCGCACCCGATCGACGCTTGGCGCGTAGAGATCGACGGTGTCGTCACGCAACCTGCGGGCATACCGGGGCGGGACCGCGCGTCGATTGCCGTTCTACCGTTTGAAAACATGTCATCGGACCCTGAACAGGATTTCCTTGCGGACGGCATTGTCGAAGATGTGATTACCGAACTGTCCCGTTTTCGCGATCTATTCGTGATGGCTCGAAATTCCAGCTTTGCTTACAAAGGAACCAGCAAGGATGTGCGCCAGATCGCGAAAGAACTAGGCGTGGAATACATCGTCGAAGGCTCGGTGCGGCGCGCCGGGAACCGTCTGCGCGTTACGGCGCAGCTGATCGAGACCGAGAGCGGGACCCATGTTTGGGCTGAACGCTGGGACCGGACCATAGATGATCTGTTCTCTTTGCAGGATGAATTGACGGGCGCCATCGTCTCCGCTGTACAGCCCGAGCTCGGAGCGCATGAACGGGCGCTGACGCTCAGCAAACCGGTCGAAAGTCTTTCGGTGTGGGAGCTGTGCCATCGAGCGAGTGACTGGCAGGCGCGGATCGACGCCGAAAAGTTTGACGAATGCGAGCGACTGCTGCGCAGGGCGTTGGAACTGGAGCCAGATAATGTGCGCGCGCTGGTTCATTTTTCCCGGCTTCAGGTCTCGCGCGTTTTTCTTGGGATCGGACGTGACCGGGACGCGGAACTTGCCGACTGTCTGGCGGCGGGTCGACGCGCCGTCGAACTCGACGGTCGGAACGACGAGGCCCACAGGGCGCTCGGTATATCGCTCGTAGCGGCGGGGCGGTTCGACGAGGCCTTGAATACCATCGAACGTGGGCTTTCACTCAACCCAAACAATAGCGGTCTGCACTACAGCCGGTCATTTTGCTGGCTTCGTCCGCCCTATGAGTTTCCGGATCGTGTCGAAGCTGACACGAACATGGCTCTAAAGCTGTCGCCGCGCGATCCGCTGAAAGTGCATTGCCATGGACTGACTGGGCAGGCTTGGCTCGCGTCGGGAAAACCGGGGTGCGAGGACAAGGCGCGAGCGGCGTTCGAACTTGCGGCGCATGAAGCGAACACGATCTGGCCTTACATCGCAACGGCAGCTGCTCTGAACGTCAGGCAAGGGAACACTGAGCGAGCGCGCGATTTCCTGTCGGCGGCTCTTGGCAGGACTCCAAATGCTTCACTGGCAAAGCTGTCAAACGCTTTCCCCAACCCTTGGTGGACCGCCAGTTGGGCGCGGATCGCAGAAGCGGGTGAGTTGCTCGTCGAGCTCGGCTTGCCCCGCGAATGAGCTGTGATCTTCGCCCATCGGCAACGTATCACAAGCTTTGTTGCACAATTGCTAGCAATACTACCAAGACCCCAACAGACATTCATCGAGCCTATTGGGCTGCTGATCAGCAAATGGCTGGTTCGTCCGCATCTGAGACATCGGACACAGTCAAAACGAGTGGCCGGTGTTGGCAAAGGCGGTCGTTGCAGCGCGAAAGCAGACGTTGCTGCGGCGCGAGCCAGTCATGAGTGGCCGCTGACGGCAGCTTTGCGGTCATCTGACAAAAAGCGTCGGATGACCCAAACGAGCCCATGGCGGACAGTTCGTTTTTCGAACAAGCTGGCAAGATGCTTCACAAAGCACATCGAGCGAAAAACTATTGGCAATCAATCAATATCAAAGCCAGCTACCTTCATGCCGTTTTTGAAGAGCTCGAAATCTTTGGGGTCTCTCGTCCTGAAATTAACGAAAACGCTGCTTAGGTGAATATCAGGAAAACGCTCCTGGAACTCCCTCGCATGATCTTTGGCGGCCTCAGCCATACCGGCATTTCCAAGCGCGCTGATCAGAGCCACGTGACTGTAGGGAAGGTTGGGCACCCCATCAATCGAACGCCTTGCAATTTTGATCGCTTCATCGAAGCGGCCGAGGAACAACAGGCTGCGGGACTTATTCACGTCCGAAGCAGGAAGAAGCGGGTCCATCGGGCTTAACCGCTCCATGATCGCGAAATCTTCGATACTTTCTTCTAACTGACCCAGGAGACACTTTGTGGTCGCCCGCCATGCGTAACTCAGTCCAGCGCTGGGGTTGAGTTCGATAGACTTCTCGTTCGCTTGTAATGCGGCATCAAGATGACCGTGGAATTGCTCCCCGATAGCCAGCATATTGTAGGCGAGATAGTTTGTCGGATCCAGTTGCAACGCACGTTTCGAACGTTTCACCATTTCCGCGCGAACTTCCCGAAATCCCTTGGTCCCACTCACGATTTCCATACTATTGAACCAGGCAATCAAGGCTTGAATCATGGAATCTTCCGGGTGTTTCCTTTCCTGTTCTAGTAAGGCTACAATAGCCTCTGAAATGTTTTGGGCATCGGCGGACAAAAGGCGCTGCCGGATACGGACCATTGCGGCCCAGTGGCCGATGTCTTCGGAGGTTGCAGCGTTTGCACGCGCCCCTTCATGGCGCACGACGGTCGGCGATATCATTGCTGCAATCTGCAAGGACAACTCATCCTGAAGGGTGAAAATGTCCTCGATATTGCGGTCAAATTTTTGCGCCCACAGATGGTGACCCGACGACACATCGATCAACTGTGCATTGACGCGCATTCGGTTTCCAGCGACGCGCACGCTGCCTTCAACGGCATAATCAGCACCAAGTTGCTGACCGGCCTCCGTTACGTCGAATTCCTTCCCCTTGAACATGAAGGCGGAGTTTCGTGCGATAACAGGAAAATCACGATAGGCCGACAGAAGTGTTGTGAGGTCTTCGCTCAGACCATCGGCGAAAAACTCATACTCCGGGTCGCTGCTGAAATTATTGAAGGGAAAGACCACCAAAACCGGTGCTTTGAGAAATTCGCTCGTGGACTTGATCTTTTGCGTCTCTGCTCTTGCCGGGTGCCACGCCCAGCACCGAAGGGTGCGCGAGATATTTTTCAGTTCGCGTTTGCCCAGATCTACGAAGTTTATGCCGATGCGATCGCGAACATCGTCATGAACCCGTTCGGAAACGCATATACCGCCCGGCTCAGCCAACGCTTCGAGGCGTGCTGCGATGTTCACGCCGTCGCCGTGAATGTCTTCATCTTCGATCAGGATGTCGCCGAGGTTGACGCCGATACGAAAAGCAAACTGATCAACTTCTTGAAGCTCCTCGTTGCGCTTGGCCATGCCCTCCTGAACAGAAACCGAGCACGCCACGGCGCTCACTACACTGGGAAATTCAATAAGCAGGCCGTCGCCCATCGTCTTGACGATCCGGCCGCCATGCTCGCTGATCAGCGGATCGATCAACTCTTGCCTATGGCGGCGGAGGGTATTTAGAGTTCCGACCTCATCGATACCCATCAAACGAGAATATCCTGCCAGATCAGCAGAAACGATTGCCGCCAAACGTCTTGTGATCTTAATGTCCATAGGCTGACATTAGATTGCGATCTAAAGAAAGGACAATCTAATATTGTCCCTTCAACCCAAGGCAACTCTATCCGCATTGCTACCTTACGTGGAAACCGCCGCGGAGGTCCGCTATCCGCCCCCCTAAAGTTGGCAATGCAGACGCGGCGAATATTTCGCACATGCGACGAACGGCAGAAAAGTCCGCATGTAAGACGTCGATCACGTCCGCAGCGAATGGCCGATATCGGTATAAGCAGTCGTTGCAGCGCGAAAGCAGCCGTTGCCGCTGCGCGAGCCAGTCATGAGTGGCCGCTGACGGCAGCTTTCCGGTCATCTGATGAAAAGACTCGGATGACCCAAACGAGCCCGAAGAGGCCTCGCCAAACACACCTACCTTCTTTGATTGATGATCCCTCAGTTGGAATGCTTTTTTTGAAACCAATTTGCTCTTCTCGGACTGACCCTCCATTGTAAGTACAGCTCAGAATAAGTTGGATTCTCCATGGAGCGTCGCCTTGCTGCCATCCTTGCCGCGGACGTAGTCGGCTACAGCCGCCTCATGGGGGCTAATGAAGTCGGCACACTGAACGCCTTGCGCGACATCCGCACCGACTTGATCGAAGGCGTGGTCGCGAAGGAAGGCGGCCGCATCGTGAAACTGATGGGCGATGGCATACTCCTGGAGTTCCCCAGCGTCGTGAACGCCTTAAATTGCGCGCTTGAGGTTCAGCAGAAAATGGCCGAACGGAACACGCATATTCCCGACGACCGGCAAATCCACTTTCGCATAGGTGTCAATATCGGCGATATTCTGATCGAGGATGGCGATGTGTTCGGAGACGGGGTCAACATAGCCGCCCGGCTTGAAGCCCTTGCACACCCGGGCGGCATTGCGGTTTCCGGCGCGGTGCGGGATCAGGTTGGCAAAAGGTTGCAGATCGTATTCGAGCCTGCCGGAGAGCAACGCCTCAAGAACATTGAAGGCGCGGTATCGGTCTTTCACGTTCAAACTGCGAGGCGCCCCGCATCGCCCGTGCCCGCCGAACCCGCGACCGTTCCGTCGATTGCCGTGCTTCCCTTCAGCAATATGAGTGGCGATCCTGAACAGGAGTATTTCGCGGACGGCATCACCGAAGACCTGATCACCGATCTGTCCAAGCTGTCAGGTCTCTTCGTCGTCAGCCGGAACTCGGCGTTTGTTTACAAGAACCGCCACAGCAACATGATCGAGGTGGCCCGGGATCTTGGCGTGCAGAACATTCTGGAGGGAAGCGTTCGAAAGGCCGGAAATCGTGTTCGGATAACAGCCCAACTCATCGACGGTGTCACAGGAGGCAATAAATGGGCGGACCGCTACGACCGCGATCTGTCAGATATCTTCGCGCTTCAGGATGAGATTACGAAGACAATTGTCGACCAATTGCACATTCGGCTGGTGGATAAGGAAACCCGCCACTCAGCCCCAACGGAAAACGCAGATGCCTACAATCTGTATCTGAAAGGCCGTCAGTATTTTCACATGCGCTCGCGGAAATACCTCGAGGAGGCGCGGCAGCTTTTTCTCGAGGCCTTGCAGCACGATCCGGATTTCGCGCGTGCCTATGTCGGGCTGGCCGAGTGCGAGGCGAGGATGAACGACTGGCACGGCACAACCTACGCGATCGAGGATATCATCGCAATGAGCAAGCGAGCGATTGAGCTTGCCCCGGATTTGGCTGAAGCCCACGCGGCGCTTGGTCTGGCCTATCAGATTTCAGGTCGGGATGGTGAGGCGGTTGCCGCCTACCGCATGGCCCTATCCCTCGACCCGCTCTGCTACGATGCGCATCACAATTTCGCGCGATATCACCGCGGGAAGCAGCAGCACGAGCGGAGTGCGTATCACTTCATCCGCGCACTGGAAATCAAACCCGATGACTACCGCTCCCCACTCTTGCTAATGACTGATCTGCACGCACTTGGCCGGGTGGATGAACGTGATCGGTACTTGGAACTGGGGTTGAAACGGGTCGAGGACGCCGTGGCACACAAACCGGACAACCCAGACCCATTGGAATTGGCCGCAGCTACGCTGGCGGGTTTCGGTCGAATGGACGAAGCGCGCGGGCTGTTGTCCCGGGCAGAGGCCTCCGATCCCGAGGGCCGTTCGACAAATGGTTACAATGCCGCGTGCGTCTATGCACTGCTGGGCGAACGGGACACGGCGTTGGAGTGGCTGGAGAAAATCTACCCGGCTCTTGGGCGGGTTCAGCGGGAATGGCTGCGAAACGATCCAGATTTTTCGTCGCTCCACGGTGATCCCAGATTCCAAAGACTGGTAAGCTTTCCGGAAGATAGGGACGAAGATCGTTAGTCTGCTCTGTCCGCATCTGAGACGTCGGAGGCATCAGTGCCGAACGGCAGCTGCCTGCTGGAGCGGTCGTTCAGGTACCAAAGCGGACCTCGCCGCTCGGTTCGGTCGTCTCGAATGGTTTCTAAGTGCGGCTTTGCGGACATCTGACCGAAACGCTCAGATGTCTCAGAAGAGCCCAAAGCCGCCGGATCAAAATCCCGTCCTTCGCAAGTGCAGCAACAAAAATCGACTGAAGCCATCAGCTGCATCGCAGCGAGAAAAGCAGACATTGGTCGCGACCGCAGCGAATTTCAGGGGGTCTATGACCGAGTTGCGGGACGCAGCCGTCGTTCGCCGCAGGGCGGCTATTAGCCAAATCCGGGTTCGCTCTATAGCGGGTTCTCTGGGTAACCAGCTTGCCGCAGAGCATCTAGGTAGCCCTCAAAGTAGGCCTTGTCGCGGATGTAGGCCAAGAATCTAGCGCTTCCCGACACACTGGTTTGCGGATAGATCTCTTTTGCCCGCTTTACATGGCGACTAGCATCAGCATCGTGCCCCTCCAACGCTGCAATTGCCGCGAGATGCGCATGAGACATAGGGTTCGGATAGATGTCGTTGGCCTCATTGAATAGCTTCTTCGCTTCCTCCAATTCACCCTGCATCATCAGCGTGATCGCAAGAACATTGGGCACCCAGACCGGTGGACTTGGTTGAGCCCGCAAACCAAACCTCAAAAGCGCTTCACCTCGTTCGGGGTATCCGCTTGCGGCAAGAATCCAACCCGCATGAGATGCAATCCAGCCATTGCCTGGAACCAGTGAGGCAGCCCGATCCGCACTTGCAATAGCGAGATCATGTTCTTGCAGGTATAGGTGAACAAGGGCCATCGCGATATGTGCGACAGCAACGTCGGGATTGGCTTCGACTGCTTTCTCAGCATGAGATCGGGCAATCTCAAGGGACAGTTTAGGGTTTGAAGAGTAACCCATCAGGATTGAGTTAAGGTTTACCCAACTCTTGCCAAAATGTGCGTAAGCCGAGTTCGGATTACGTTCCAGCGCGGCTTCGAAATGCCGCAGGGCCTGTTGATCCGCTTGGAACGTAAATTTGTCCACTTCAGCAGTACCAAGTATGATCAGCTTATAGGTCTCCAAATCACCTGCTTCTCTAAAGACTGATCGCGAATTGGCGCCGCTCACCAACGTCGCATCCAATTCCACGAGAACATCCGCAACAATCTGGTCCTGCACAGCGAACAGATCGTCTACTGACAGATCGTTTTCGATCTGTTTGGACCATATTTGCCGTCCATCGAGAGCATCGATCAATTCGACTGAGGTTCTCAGTCTGTCATTGGACAGTTGGATGCTGCCGTCGAGCACGTAGCGGACGCCGAGTGCCTCAGCGATCTTCCCTGCACTATGCTCAGCGCTGCGGTAGGCAAAGCTTGATTGTCTTGCGATAACGAATACCCGTGGGACCGCTCCCAACGAAGATATCACGCTTCCCGCTATTCCCTCGCCAAGGTAATCGTTTTCAGGGCTTCCGGTGAGGTTTGCAAAGGGAAGAACGGCGATCGATGGCTCCTCAGGAAGCGGATAGTCGAAATTCTTCGGGTCAGCCGGAGGAGTTTTTGGCATGCCTGCAGCCACAAGAGCCTCGGTGGACATATCTAGATATTCTTTGTCGCGGATATAGCCGAAGAACCTCAGATGGTCGGTCGCGATAGAAGTCGGATAGGCCTTTAGAACTTTGCGAACGATCTCTTCGGCTTCCTCCAGCTTCCCAAGTCTTACCAGAGTGACTGCTAATGCGTTCGCATAGGCCGGGTTCTGGTCCTTTACATATACGGCTCGCAGAAGCTCCTCTGCTTCTTCGAACTGGCCCAGCATCATGTAGGAACGAGCAAGTGTGCTGGGAATCCAGATTGGATAGAAGGGCTCTGTCCGCATGCCAAATTGCAGAATCTCGGCCCCGAGCTTTGGGTTCCCAGAAGCTGAATAGACCCAACCTGCCAGTGAAGCAGTTAGTCCGCCAGCCGGATTGAGCTCCAGCGACCTGTCGGCATGTGCAACAGCTGCGTCATAGCGTTGAGCAAAAAGGTCTAGCCATGCCAGCACGGAATAAGCGTCAGAAGACTGTGGCTCCCGACTTAACACCTCTTCGGCGTATCCTCGGGCCAAACTCATGTGTTCAACCGGGTCGATCCCAAGAAGGACGTTGAACCATGCCACCCACGCCAGATTGATAAGAGCGCCAACGGAGTCTGGATTGCGTTCAAGCGCTGCAAGGGCCTTCTTCTGCGCCTCGTAATTGCTCTCTCGCGTGAATTTTTGGAACTCTGCGATTGCTTGGCGGATCAAGCTATAGGTCTCAAGATCACCAGCGTCTCGAAATCCGTCTGTGGCAGTGTTGGATATCAGCTTCTGATCCAGCGCGACGACCACCCGCTCCAGAATATCGTCGTAAATCTCAAACAAGCTTTCGGTGGACAAATCGTGCCGATAAACATTTGCCCATAGATGTCTACCGTCTAGCGCGTCAATCAGTTGCGCGGTGACACGCAGCTGCTCCTCCGCGATCTGAAAACTGCCTTCCAGAACATAACGAACGCCCATCTCTTCTGCGATGGTCTGCACCTTCGTAGCCTTACCCTTGTAGGTGAAGCTAGAGTTCCGTGCGATGACGAAGAGTTTTGGTTGCTGCCCAAGCGCCGCAATGATCGCTTCGGACAGACCATCACCCAGATAGTCCAACGAGGCATCGCCACTCAAGTTGTCGAACGGGAGAACGATGATCGAAGGCTTCTCTGGCAACGCGAAAGCAAACTCTTCTGGATCAGCCGGAGTTATCTCCGGCAAGCCACTTGCCTTCAGGGCCTGCGCGATCCGTTCAACTGCGTCCGCTGGTATCCAGCTCAAGCTTCCAACAAACGTCTCGACCGTGAATTCAGGCGCTGACGCTCGAAGAGCCTCTATGACTTTTTCAGCCGCCTTAGTGCGTCCACTAAGGTACAATGCAGCCGCCGTTCTTGCTTTGGTGGGAGCGCTTTGGACTGCTTCTCTCTGTAGCTGTTCGATGGCTTCATCATATCTTCCCATAATCAGGTAGAGTTCGCCGAGGACAGCATTTAGTGTGTTTTGTTGCGCGGGGTTCAGGCGGAGATTTCGCTCGTAGATTTCGACTGCCTGCTCATACTTTCCTTCATGGACTAGCACATAACGTGCGTAGTCACGTTGAACGAAAATGTCGTTCTGGTTCAGAGCGTAAGCACGTTTTGCCCATGCCTTCGCGGCTTCGGCTTCACCAGCCCGGGAGCTGCAATAGGCCCTTATCATGTAGGCCATGTAATCATTCGGCGCGAGATTGATGGCGTGCTCTGCAAGCTCTATACACTGCTCTGCTACCTCTGGCATTTCATGAGGAACGCCAGCCCAAGCTTTTCCTAAATGATGCCAAGCCAGCGAAATGTAACCTCGAGGATGGTCGGGGAACCGCGCGATCAACTCTTCCGATAAGAGCCGCGTTTCTTCATTTCCTTCGGGCGAAAGTTTGAGAAAAGCCCTAGTGGCTTTCTCCCAGAGCTCATATGCGCGAAGCTCATCGTTCGGTATCTGGCCTACACGCTCCCGCTCCGCCTTGAAGATACCACCGCCAGCGCGCCCTCCAATTTCGAGCACCAAGTCCTTGATCAGATCGTCTTGCAGAGCGATGAACTCATTGGCTTCCCTGTCGTAACGCTTGGACCAAACCTGCTTGCCTTCGACCGCATCCATCAGGCGGGCGTTGATCCGCAGGTTGTCCCCCTGATGCTGGAAGCTTCCTTCGAGCAGGTACCGGACACCAAGTTGCTCAGCGATCGCGGAATTGAGCACTTGCTGATCTCTGAAGGAGAAACTGGAGTTCTTAGCGATGACGACGAGATCCTGGAGAGACATCAGTTCGGTGATCAGTGTATCCACAAAGCCATCGGCCATGTATTGATCATCGGACCGATCTGAGAGGTTCTCGAAGGGCAGAACGGCGAGCGACGGCTTGTCAGGCAGCGCATATGCCAGTTCTTCTGGATTGAGCGGCTCGAAGTCAGGTTGCTGCAGCCACCAGAGTAGCCCACCGAGCATGGTGAGGACGAACACTGCAGCTACAATCCAAGGTGCCCGCCGAAACGAGCGTACAGCGTGCACAACGGGAAGGCCCTCTACAACCTGATAGACCCTCACGGGGGTGGCGATGTTCTTGAGCTGTCGCTCACCTAGAGACTTGTAGGCGACATCCACGTTGGCCTTGAGCACATCGTAAGCTGTACCCGACACAACAACGCCCCCGGGTTCTGCTAGCCCCTCCAGGCGGGCTGCGACATTTACCCCGTCGCCGTATACGTCTCCATCGTCAAAGACCACGTCCCCGAGGTGGATCCCCACCCGGTACCTGATTTTCTCGTCATCCGGAAAATCTTCTTCCCGCGCTGTCATCTCGGCCTGGATGAAGACGGCGCACTGGACGGCTTCAACCACCGACGAGAACTCGGCGATGAGCCCGTCGCCCGTGAGTTTCACGATCCGTCCGTTCTTGCCAGCGATCGTTGGCTCTATGAGTTCCTTGAGGTGACGTTTCTGACGCTTGAGGGTTCCCACCTCGTCCCGTTCAACGAGACGAGAAAATCCCACCATGTCGGCGGCTAGAACGGCAGCGATGCGGCGTTCCATGAAGCTTACCCCCATGAGCAAAGGTACCACGAAACGCAGATTTTCGGAAATCCTGGAGCGCAGCTGCGTGCTTTGAACACCAGACGCTGGTCAAAATTGCTTGGAAATCACCGAACCCTGCCCTGCAAGAGTGTGTTATCCAAGCCGGGTTTGCTCATGATTAAGAGCTGGGCAACCCAGCTCTGCACAACTCCTCCGCGTACCGTTCCGCCATTTCCTGATCTTTCCAGAGCTGGAGGGCGATCTTCCGAAATACCTGGACCGTGTAAGCAGGAAATCGACTTCGCAACTCAGATAGTCGCTTCCTGGCTTCGTCTATGTTCCCGACCTTGCATTCTAGAATGACGAGCCAAGCCAACGCACCTTGCGCAAATGTTTCTTCGTCGGATCGACTGAGCGCGGCTAAGCCGGTGCGAGCTAGCTCGTACTTGCCCAATATGAAACGGACCGTAGCCAGCATTTGGGGTATCCAAGTTGGGGCAAACGGTTCCAGTTTGAGAGACTGTAACCAGAGTGCCTCCGCCTCCTCATAACGACCCGAGAAACATCGCATCGATCCCGCAATTGAGATTGCTTCACCGTCGCTTGGGTTCAACTCAATAGCCTTGTCGAGGCTGGAATTCGCAGCATCAAACTCGCGGAACGAAAGTAATGCCTGGCCTAGCAGACGATATCCATTCCCCCAGTTCGGGTCGCGGGAGATCGAGGCTTCCGCGAAACGTTTCGCCTCTGACAGGTCATTAACCGGGTCCTCACTCAATCCGATAAACGCTCGCATCCAGTGAAGCCAACCCATAAGGCAGAGGCCTTCCGGGTTTTCCGTGTCTTTCTCGTGAAATTTCGTCCAAGCCTCAGTGGCGACCTGCAATCCTTGCGGTGTCATGTAATTGTAATGCGTTCGTCCGACGGTATAGAGCGTCAGGCTTTCGATATCTTTGCATCTGTAACGGACATGAACGCCGTATGTGAGCTTTACGTGTAGTTCGAGACATACATGAAAAGCAATTTCATCCTGTACCTCGAAAATGTCCTCGAGTGTCCGGTCATAGCGCTCCGCCCAGAGATGGCTTCCTTTGACAGCATCGATGAGCTGGACCGTCACGCGAATTTTGTCACCGTGTGCTTGAAGGCTGCCTTCAACCACATATCGCACACCGAGAGCCTGCGCGATCTCCGAGATCGGCGTTGCTTTCCCCTTGAAAACAAAGCTCGAGTTGCGCGCTGTGACCATGACATTCGGCGAGGTGGAAAGAATGGCAATCAGGTTCTCTGTGAGCCCGTCTGCGAGATGCTCGCGACTGGGGTCGCCTGACAAGTTATCAAAGGGCAGGATCGCGATAGTGGGCATCTCTGCCAGGCCAATCGGTGCCTGCCCCGGCTCCGCAAATGTAACGGAGCTTGAAGCACCCCATCCATAGAGCCGATGCGTCCCGTCGATGTTCTTCAATGTCGTTGATCCAAGGTCCTGGAACTCCTCCCCCATCTGTCGCGAGAGGCTGCGCCAGGAAGGCTCACTGATGATCAGTCCACCGGGTGCCGATAGCGCCTCGAGGCGGGCGGCGACATTTACGCCATCACCAAAGACATCTGTCTCATTCAGCACAATGTCGGACAGATGGATGCCCATCCTGAGCTTGACCGTCGGATGTCCCGATAAGTGCGCTTGGATGGAAATGGCGGCTTTGACTGCTGACTGCGCGCTGGGAAAGACCGCAAGCCAACCATCCCCCATATCTTTGACGATCTCACCGTCCTGTTCTTCAGTCTTTGGCTGAAAGACCGAAGACCGAAGAAACGCTAACTCGTCCAGCGTACTCTCTTCATCCTCGTGAACGAGGCGCGAGTAGCCAACCATGTCGGCGGCAAGAACTGCTGAAGTACGGCGAACCATACGAGTAAGTTATCATATGAACAGCCTAAGGGGATATGTCCGCATCGGGCGCCAAATCAAAATAACTTCAGATGAGGCGCCACAACTTAATGGCGTGCCGACTTGCATCTCTCGCTCCAAAAACGGTGGTTTCTGTTTAATTCCCGCTTTGCAATCAGAGCGCAAGCAGAAGAAGAGAGTATGGCTCAAGCACCACAATGTCACTCTGGCAAACCGGCCATCCTGAGGCCATCGAAATATAGTCGAGTGGCGGGATTGTCTTGGTACCCGCTTCGCATTCGGACAGCAGAAATCGTATCGTCTGGCATCTGCCAGAGGACTTCGGCAATGGCCGCTTGAGCTTTTTCCATATCTCCGAGTTGTGCGTAGGCGGCGGCAGTCTGACGGTACAGCGCGGTATACTTGGTGCTTATTGCCAGCCCCTCACCACACACATCTATCGCTTTCTCGAATTGACCCAATTGAAGATACGCCTGCCCCAGACCGCCAAGGATGATCAGCCGCCAAGGGGTGTGCCGTCCGAGCCTCAAAGCTCTTCGGAGGCAATCCAATGCCTGCTCGGGCAGGCCAAGAAAGGCGAAACCCCACCCGCAAAAGGCAAGCGTTACGTAGTCCAACGAAGACGTGCGCAGCACTTTTTCCAAAAATCGGCGGTTATCAGAGGCGCTCATACTGCCTTCCAGACGTGCGGCGAAGGCAACCGACATTTGAGATATGGGGTCATGGGCATTCAGCCTATCAAAGGCTTTCAACCACACTTCAGCATGCTTCCTATACTGATCACATAGATCAGAATACCCAACGGATGCGCAGGATTGGAACGCAATCAGCCCAATGCTGATTGCATCTGCTCTGTCAGGTTCAATTTCTAGCGCGCTTACAGTGTGATCGAGAGTTCTCTCTAAGCTCTGAGGGTCACAGAGCTCCAGAGCCAGAGCGGCCTGAAGGGCATGATCTGAGGCAGTCAGTTCGGTCTTCGCGGTCGAGTCGAGCCGCGCCTGCTCTGCGTCAAAAATCGTCCGCAGAGCCTGCCCAGACATCTCTTCCGAAACCAAGTCTTGCCAGTCAAAAATGTTCGCTAGTTTACCGTCGAACTTGGTTTTCAACCAAACCTTATTGTTTGCGTCGATGAGCTGCACATCGAGCCGTAACCGATCGCCGGAGCTACGCAAGAAAGCTTCAAGAACGTACTTGGCATCCTTTTTCGACTGCGTGACAGCCGCTGACATCCACATCGTTGCGTCAAGGTACATGGTTACATCCCCTGTTATCGCATGCGCCAGTTCTTGAACCTCGTGTCGGTCGTCGGCGGTTGCGACCGGGACAACTGCAATCTTAAGGCCATCGGAATTCGTGCGCGAGGCTGTTGTGGCCTCTGGTATTTCGCCTCTGACCCAGACACGCACGGGTCGCTCGATGTTCTTCAGTTCCCATGCACCTCCATCGTCGAAAGAGGGCCGGAGCGTTCCGTCAAGACTTCCATAGACCGCTTCTGATACGACTATCGATCCGGGTGCTGACGCCTGTTCTAACCTAGCTGCTACGTTGACCCCGTCTCCGAAAACATCGTCCTCTTCCTCCACCACATCGCCCATATGCACCCCAACGCGCATTATGATTTCAGGCTCGTCTGGATGTGCACCTTCCGCCAAGCGATCTTGGACACGCATGGCGCTGGACACAGCGTCAACGGCAGATGAGAAGAGGACGATCCAACCATCGCCCATGCTTTTGACAATCCGCCCGTGATGCGAGGCAATGTTCGGCCCGAAAACCTCAGCCCGGAGCCGCCTCAAGGCGCGCAGCATCGCCTCGGAGTCCTCTCCCATCAAGCGGGAGTAATCGCATATGTCAGCCGCCAGAACGGCGGCCAGTTGGCGCTTCATCTGATGCTCCATGTGCAAACTGACAAATACCGAAATCCAGTCAGATTGTAGACTAGAGCAAGATCGGCTAAGTTTGGAGGTCTCTGCCAACGGTATAATTTTGTCTGGTCTAAGGTACGGCTATCCCTCTCGCACGTCTGAGTTGCCGCGGACATCCGTGCCCATGCTGCTGAGAATAGTTGTGGCTCAGTGGCCCTGGGCTACGCCGGTAATTCAGCATCCGCCAATGCGTCGCAAATTCGGTCAAGGAAGCCGACGTCTCGCCAGAAGAAGGAACGGTCCCGAAAGTTTGCAATTGTGAACCCAGGAAGCGCGCGAAGAAGCCTTTTGGCAAGCTCACGCGCCTCTTCCTCGGAGCCCATCCAAATGGCTATCGCTATACCTAGCGGCAGCACCCAAAGCTTCTCAACCCGATCAGTTGGAACGGAGCCCATTTGACGCACAAGGAACGCAGCTTCATCTAGATCACCCTTGAAGGCATAGGCAAAGGCAAGATGTGCAACGACGAAATACGCATAGAATGGCTGCATTTCGATTGCGCGACGCAGGAGCGTGATCCCGGCATCCGCGTCACCGGAATAGATCTTTACGTAGCCACCGACTTCAAGAACGTAGGAGGACATAGGGTCCAGATCGAGACCGGCATCGACATGTGCCACGGCCGCATCATGGTTCCCATCCATCATTTCCAGACAGGCCATCACGAGCCTCAGCGACAGATTATCTGCGTTTCCTAGTAGTTTTTGGGCCAATCTAGCATATTCGCGCCCCTTTCCCAGATTGGTTACGCGTGACTCCGTTGATACCCCTGGAATGGTCAACTTCGCCCATTCGAGCCAAGCGAGAAGAACTACATATTCGGGCCTTTGGGGGTCGCGTTCGTACAACGAGTGCCAAGTTCGAACTGCCTTTTCAAAACCCTTTGCGTTGAAAGACTGAAGCTCGACTGTCCCCTGTAGTAGGTCTGTGAAGTCTTGGTCGGTGTTGGCAAGGCTACGAATATACAATGCCCGCGCACCAAGAGTAACTGCTGCATGCACTTGAGAATGCAGCCTATCCGAAATGTCATCTTCGATCTCGAAAGGGTCGGTGTTGCTGTACTCGAAGCGAAAGGACTGAATCCGTTGATTGGTCCGGCAATCCGCGAGCCCCAACATGATACGAACTCGATCAGATGATCCACGCACGGTGCCTTCGATTAAGTAGTCCGCTGCAGTCGATCGACTTGGGTCCTCTACGACAGATATGGCCTCTGTTTGCGAAAGTGTTGCGACCAAGGCTTCGGGGAGACCAGCGGCTAGGCCAGTGGAGAATTGTTCGTCGGCTGAACTTCGAAATCCTCCGACGGCCAGAACCGGCTTTCTCGGGAGGCGAAACCATGGCAGCAGATCGGTGCCCGGAACATCCTGGAGCGGCACATTTCCTGACGCCCTCTTCCAACGGTAGGCGCGGATTGGGCGGGCGATGTTCTTGACCTGGACTTCACCCATTGATGCGAAGGCCTCCGAGGCAGTTGTACTAAGTTGATCGAAGGCGGTGCCCGATAAGCAGATGCCGCCTGGTTCAGCCAATGCCTCAAGCCGGGCCGCGACGTTCACCCCGCCACCCAGAATGTCGCCACCCTCGTGGAAGACATCGCCAAGATGGATGCCAATGCGGTAGGCGATACGCCTGTCCTGCGGCGGGTCGGCCTCCCGTCTGGCCATCGCCCGCTGGACTTCCACCGCACAGGCGACCGCTTCTACAACACTGGGAAATTCAGCCAGCAGGCCATCACCGGTTGTCTTGACTACCCGTCCGTGATGCGTTGCCAGAGACGGATCAATGAGGTCCAACCGATGAGCCTTATGCCGCACGAGGGTGTCAGCCTCGTCTTGCTCCATTAAGCGCGAGTAACCAACCATGTCGGCCACAAGAATAGCGGATAAGCGACGCTCCAAAGATACCCCCTCCCACCACATCGTAGCGAAGGCATGAGGATAATCCTATATCAATGTAAATTGTATGGCGATTAGGAAGCAAAGGCCGCTAAGTGAATGCCCTTCAAGTCCCGGAGATTTGTCTGGGTTGGGCTCAGTGCGGACTTGCGGCGGCGCAGCGGGGAAAGCTTGGACTGCGCTCCGTAAGCGGTCATTCCCGAAACACAGAAAATTCAACGCTTTCAGCGGCGTGACCCGATGCCCGGACATTCGGTTGTTCGAATCAGTCGTTGGTCTACAGACCCCGAAACGACGGCTGTGAGCCCGAAGGAGCCGTTAACAGTTTCCCGGTTTTCGGTTATATTGACGGGATGGAACGCCGCATCGCAGCCATTATTGCTGCCGACATGGTCGGATATTCCCGCCTCATGGAAGCGGATGAAGAAGGCACTCTCCTACGACAGAAGCGTCATCGGCTTGAGCTAATTGATCCAAAGATCGTGGCTCATGGTGGCAGTGTGATCAAGCTTATAGGTGATGGGCTCATCGCCGAGTTCCCATCGGTTGTCGAAGCCGTTAAATGCGCAGTCGAAATCCAGCAAGCAATGGAGATGAGGGAAGCAGAAGAACCCGATGACCGACGGATCAGGTACCGTCTGGCGGTCAATTTGGGCGATATCGTCTTCGACGAGGGCGACGTGTTTGGGGACGGTGTGAACATAGCTGCAAGGCTTGAAAGCCACGCAGAGCCTGGAGGCATCGTTGTGTCGGGCATGGCGCATGATCACTTGAAGTCGAAAGTCCCCGTTGACTACGAATTTATGGGGGAGTTGGAGCTCAAGAACATTGCTGCGCCGGTGCGCGCTTTTAACGTTGTTATGGAAGCTTCGATGGCACCGCGCAGAAAAGGATTGCGAAGCGCACAAGACCAGAACTCAAGACCCTGCATCGCCGTGCTTCCGTTCGACAATTTTGGACCACCTGATCAGTCATGGTTTGCGGACGGCATGGTTGAGGATGTCATAACAGCCTTGGCGCACCAACCTGGCTTCGACGTCATTGCTCGAAACACAACCTTTTCCTACAGGGGAAGTGCCATTGATGTATCAAGGATCGGTGCAGAACTTGGGGCTGGCTACATCCTCGAAGGCTCTGTCCGACAGAGTTCTAACCGTATTCGGGTGACGGCACAGTTGATTGAAGCCGAAACGGGCAAACACCTTTGGGCCGAGCGCTATGATCGACAAATTGCGGACGTCTTTGATGTTCAGGACGAACTCACTGAGGCGGTATGCGGAGCCATCATTGATCCAATACAGAGGGTCGAGCGTCGCCGCGCCATCGCCGCCACATCGCGTGATCTGTCGACCCGACAATTTTATTGGCAAGCCTGGGATCACTACTGCCGCATGCGGCCTGAGGCATTCGTTCAGGCGAAGGATATTCTTGCACGCAGCCTCGAACTCGATCCGAACGATCCCGACTTGCTCAGTGCCCGAACCTTCCTTTCAGTTACAACGGTTCTGTTCGGATGGTCCCCCGACCCTTCGCAAGACATTGCTCTTGCGCAAGAGCATGCTCTGAAGGCGGTTGCGAACGCTCCACAAAATGCTGTCGCTCAATTTGCTCTCTCATCTTCGTCGATGCTGGCTGGGGATTGGGATACATGCCTACGTTCAGCAGAAATTGCTCACGAGATCGCGCCAAATCATGCGGCGATCAACTTCTGTCTAGGGAGTGCTCATGTTCTTTATGGTCAAAACTTAGAAAGGGCGCTCTTCGCCTTTGAGCGGGCAATTCGCTTGAGCCCTCGGGATGCCTTTTCAGCAATGCATCACAACAATCGTGCGCTGACTTTGTTTATGATGAGGCGCGATGAGGAGGCATTGGAAGGATGGCGCACTGCTCAGGCAATTCAACCGGACTTGATTTGGACACGCTTCAACTTGGCTGGTGTGCTGGCGCGACTTGGTCGACAAGAGGATGCCAGCAAAGCGCTTTCTCATGCTCTTGAACTCAGACCAGACCCAGATCTTGACCTCTTTAGGTTCGGCTGGCCATTTCGAAGAAAAGCTGACTTCGAACAGGTACTAGAAGCTCAGAGGCTAGCTGGCTTGGATATCTAGTTTGCAGAGCAGTCATGATGAACGCCCGATTTGTCCGCATGTGAGACATCCGTAACCGGCGCAGCGTACGACCGGTTTGGATTTTGGCCAATTTGTACGAGTTCAATGGCCGCTTTCGGGAAACGGTGCTGCGCCGCCGCGTCTGGTTGAGAAATTTGAGTGTCGCGCGTAGGGAAGTTTCGCTGCACCAGCATCAGGCGGCTTCGTCCGCATCTGAGACATCGGACACAGTCAAAACGAGTGGCCGGTGTTGGCAAAGGCGGTCGTTGCAGCGCAAAAGCAGACGTTGCTGCGGCGCGAGCCAGTCATGAGTGGCCGCTGACGGCAGCTTTGCGGTCATCTGACAAAAAGCGTCGGATGACCCAAACGAGCCCAAAGGGTCCTTTTTTCAAACATTGGAATCGCGGTAGCCTCGGGAAAGGATGAGTCACGAGGGGCGAGATGGGGATGCAAAGAACGTTGCTTGTTAATCTGTTACTGCCAATAATTACATCGTTCACGATTTCGACAGCCGCGAGCGGACAGGGTTTCAAAAACTACGAGCTAAATGGTCAAAATCCCTCGACGGAGGGAGGGGTCTGGACAATGACTCTTCGAGAAGGGCTTTGCCACAAAGGCAAATACGGTGACGGAAGGGGGGAATCTGACTGCGTCAATGGCAATCTGCGTTCGCAGTTACAAGGCCGGAGTTCGAGAATTGGTAAGACAGTTGAATACGCTTTCGACGTGTTGGTCCCGAAGAATTTCAGATACACTGAAAGCTTGAGTTATCGAAAGCGAGGCAGCATTGAAATTGCAGGTTGGCAGCACACACGAGCAATTAAGAACCATCTTTACGAGATGCATCTTACTGGACGAGCGGTAACTTTCGAGGATCGTGTTTGTTTTGATCGTTCCCGCTTCGGGCAGTGGAACTCGGTCCAAGTACGTGTGAAATGGTCTTTGAACCAAGATGGTGCACTTCAAGTCTTGTGCAACGGCAAGCAGGTCTATTCGATCAAAGGTCAGACGCTTGTCCCGCCCGGCTGCGGAACTAGCGCAAAGTCAAACTGCCACACCGACAAACTTGCACACCGAAATTCAATCACTTGGATCGTCGGTCCTTGGTACCGCGGATTCGGCCCGGACTGGAAAGAACACGGTCGCTCCAGTCCGTTCCTTCCTTTCCCCCCCAATGGCGTGTCGATCAAGATGAGAAATCTCTACCAGGGAAAGCTGCGCTAGATGTTGCAAACAATCTTCCAGCGCTAGCCAGAGACTACCGTGTCTGCTTCGTACCGCGTTGCAGACCTCTGATTCAGCAAAGACGAAGGCCCGGTTCCCAACTCTCTTCCACCCGAAAATCAGACCTGCAGACCGGCCCGGTTGTTTGTTGCTTCGTCAGTTTTGACCTAAGTGCCCAGTTGCTCCAGTGCATGAGCTTGCTTGTTGCGTTAGGATAGTGAGGAGGAGGCTGCCCATGCATCGAAATTCACGGCTATCGGCTCTCAACTCTTGGCTGGTAGCGGGAGCACCCGGCACAGAAGGCTTCAGCGAGATCAATGCCGAAATCGGTCGTCGCCTTAAAGCTGCAAGTCTTCCCGCAGATTTCTTTGGCATCTACAAGACATTAATGCATCCCGAATTGCCCGGGCGTTTCGATTACTGGACTGAGGCTGCAGGCCCCAGAACAAGCAGGCTCACACCGCGACAACTCAAGGAAGGTAAGCAGTGGATCGGTACGCCGGGCCAAGTCTGCAGCAGCACAGGCCGGGTGCTGCTCTACACTTTTGGCAACAATCCCGATTTCGACATAAGGCCGGATATGACGGCGCTACGGGAAAGGGGCTATGTGCAAAGCCTTTGCCTGCCCTTGCACTCGAGGTACACGCCCGATCTCAACGTAGCAGTCGCCATGACCAAAGCTGAAGGTGGCTTCAGCGACGATCAAATTGAGGCGTTCCGCAGTCTTCAAGCGCCAATAGCGCGTGTTACGGAGGGCTTCGTGCTACACGAAAGCACCATCGCAGTCTTGTCTACCTATGTCGGACGAGATGCCGGAGCGCGGGTTCTGACTGGTAACATTCGTCGTGGAGATACCGAGAATATCCCGTCAATCGTGCTCTTCATCGACCTTGAAGGCTTTACACAATTCTCCAACACGATGCCACCTGAAGACACTATCAGCTGCCTTAATCGCTTCTTTTCTGTGCTTGATGAAGGAGTGTGCAGGAATGGTGGTGAAATTCTCAAATTCATCGGGGATGGCGCCATGGCCATATTTCCCACTCCAGACGACAGGGCCGCGCAAGTTGCAGCTGTCGATGGTGCCTTGGCGACCCTGGAAGAAACGCGCAGGTCGATGTCGAACCAAACTGAAGGGCAATCAGTGCTCAATTTTCGGGCGGCCTTGAACGTGGGAGACGTGCATTACGGTAACATCGGTAGCGTGAATCGAATGGATTTCACCGTTGTCGGACCGACGGTAAACCTGACCGCCCGTCTATTGGAGATCGGTGCTTCGCTCGGCAGACGCATAGTATGCTCAGAAGAGGTCATTCGTCTTATCGATGGCGTCTCGGAAGATCTGGGAAGACACTCATTCAAAGGCTTTGAAGAGCCAGTTCGTGTGTTCGCAATCGAGGACTACTGAGTACCTATTAGTCTTTCCCCGCAGAAACCAAAGGTCCGCTTGGTCCGCAACTGAGACATCGATCGCGCCCGCAGCGAATGGTCGGTGTTGGTAAGAGCAGCCGTTGGGGCGCAAAAGCGGACGCAGCCACAGCGCGGACCTGTCATAAGTGACTGCTTGCGGTGGCTTATTGGTCATCCGATAGAAAGACTTGTCTATTGATCGTCGCGGTCTCAACCGGAGAGTTGAGCCACCGCGCAGCAAAAATGATGTGGTGCGCGCTGGCGGGGTGCGGGCCGGGGAAAGACTGGCCGTTTCGGGGCCGGATCTGAGTAT
Organism: Sulfitobacter sediminis; assembly: GCF_040811725.1. Classification (NCBI taxonomy): domain Bacteria; kingdom Pseudomonadati; phylum Pseudomonadota; class Alphaproteobacteria; order Rhodobacterales; family Roseobacteraceae; genus Sulfitobacter; species Sulfitobacter sediminis. Next base: position 15,215 of record NZ_JBFNXX010000026.1, on the reverse strand, counting down.
GGCCGCCCCCGTCTTTCGACTGAGACCCGAACGGATACCCGAGCCCCGGGCTCGGATGACAAGCATGGGAGATGCGAAAGATGACCGAGGTTACCATCGGGATTGATGTCTCGAAAGACAGGTTGGACGTCCACCGCTTACCGACCGGTGAAGAGCAGGCCTTTGCGAACACTAAGTCCGGACTGACGTCGTTGATACGATGGATTGGCGCGGGCCCCGTGCTACGCATCGTCTTCGAGCCGACCGGACGCTATCATCGCGACCTCGAGCGGCGCCTCGCAGCAGCAGGCTATGCGCTGGTCAAGGTGAACCCACGGCAGGCAAAACGGTTCTGCGAAGCTCTCGGCGTACGCGCCAAGACCGATCGTGCAGACGCTGCCATGCTGGCGCGGATGGGCGCTGCGCTGGCGCTGGAGCCGCAGCCAGTCCGGCCGGACATTCTGAACGAACTCAATGAGCTGATTGCTGCCCGACGGGCGCTGATCAAGGACCGGACGGCAGCGAAGAACCGTGCCAAGGGCCTGCGCCTCGCCCTCCTTCGCCGGCAGAATGCCAGCCGCCTGGCCCGGATCGAGGCCGATCTCGCAGCGATCAGCAAAGCCATCGCCGTTCTGATCGCCCCAGGATGACTCGATTAGGTGTTGGCACAGAGCCGTGCCGACTGACGATTTTCCAGCTCCCTTGCTCCAGCGCGAACACCAGTGTTTCGCGAAATTCGAACGGTTTTTCGGACCTGCCTGCTAGAGTGACCTTGTTAATGATGGTGGCCCATCCGATGTTCCCTGCTTCAAAGGCTTCCGCGAAAAGCTCCTCCATGTGCAGAATATCAGGCTTATCTTGAAAATACGCGACAACCGCGTCTCTTACTTCCTGTCCGCACCAGTTCTCTCCACTCGCTGACCCTAGAAAGCGAAGGTTTTCGCTGTTGGACATAAAATTGGGCAAAGCTATCTGATCGCCATTGCTGTTGTGCGCGTACCAGCGGCGCGATACAGCAAGCAATTCTGAAGAAGGCTTGATCACAAGTTTTTCCAAGCGGGCCGCAGTTTGTTATCGCTGTTGCCGCGGTTCAGCAAATGGTTCTTACTTAATGAATGCCGGAATTGCCTTGCAACTCAAAGGGCAACTTGGTCCTGCGAAGTCGACCTTAGTGCTGAACGCAGCTGACGGCTGAAACGGGCCCTGAGCGGACTTATTGCCCGCCCAAGGCTTTCTAAGGCTTTGCGGCTGCAAACCGATTTCTAAAGAACCTCATACACTTGGAGCTGCGCTGTTACGTTTGGCTCTGCTAGGAGGAATGGCCTAAATACGGGCGAGGCTTCAACTTGCATCCACTGCTTCGATGTCTTGTGCGATTCAACAACAGCTTTTAGGCCCTGTTTCTCGTAGGTATCGTGCCTGACGTTTAGAATGACTTTACCACCAGGGCTCGTCACACGAATGAACTCCGCCAAACAACTTGCGGGCGCATGCCCCGGCCCTAGGGAGCCAATACACGCTACTGCAGCAAAGTAGTCATCCGTTTCCGGTAGCGGTTCCGCTAAGTCGTGCATGTAATGGCGTTCATAAACGCCCAATGCAGATGCCAGTTTCAGCATTTTAGGAGATAAATCCGCGCCTACTACATTGTCATATCCAAGAATTGACAACGCCTCTCCTACAAGGCCCGTGCCACAACCAGCGTCCAGAATTGGCCCAGAACCAAGTGGTACATGTCGCGCAAAAAAAGCAGCAGCTAGCCACGGTATCCTGTAGCCCTTACCAACGTTGTCGGCATCGTAGCTAGCGGCCCAATCATTGTATGCGTTCTGTGCCGCTTCGGACCCGTCAACGTCGTACACATGCCCAAGTGCCTCAGTCTCGCCCGACATTTTCGCCTCCCCGAGAATAGCTTTGCAATCGCTCACCGTGCTTCACGCTAGCGCATTCCCAACTGCATTGCATTCTTTGTCCGCTTTGCAGTCTTAGCCCGGATATCGGCGAACGTCCGGTCAGGTTCGAAGCGGTCATTCATAGGTGCCGATGCGCAATTTCTGGCGTGAATGGCAGCTTTTGCCAATACCGGCCACTCGTTTTGACTGCGTCCGATGTCTCAGAAGCGGGACGGAGCGGTCGGTCGGCTTTCGCGCCCGAGTGGCTGGTATCCACGGGTTTGCGACTATGAGGCGCATCACCTGAAGTGGAAGCCGTTGGTTTGCTGCGTGCGTGAGCTTTGACATGCAACGGGCTCGGAGGCACCCATTCAAGCACGAGACAGAGCCAATTATCGGAGCAACGCGCCCAAACGTGACAGGAAACCGGCAGAGATATTGCGAACAGTTATCGGAACGATAACTACCAACCCATGCCCTTTCGCATAGCCAGGATTGCGCGCCTTGAAGAAACGCACATAATGGTTATCGACGCGTTGGCTGGGAGCGTTTTGCTGCCGTACCTCAATTGTCATCCATCCTACGTCACGTACGAATGGATCGGCCTCACTCACGGGCGGTGCCGGGAAGCTGTTGATCAGCTCGCGTGCAACTTCCTGAATGACTTCCGGCGTTTCACGGTCAGGATGCGGGTAGACCTGCGGAAAATTCTGGCAGGCAAGATCATAGCTCGAAGCGTGTACAAGGGTCCCGACATAATAGATCGGCGTGAATGGATGCCTGAGCTTTTCGGCAATAGAGCGGATCATCCTGAACCGGTAAGTTGCACCATGCCCCCGGTACTCCGGCAAGAGCCCGGCTTCCGCTCTCAGAACAATAACGTGGCGCCCTGACACCTGTCGCCAGAACCGATGGGCCGCGCAATAGCCGACGATTTGACCGTCCGCGGCAATGAAAAGCTGTATGAGCGTACTGTCCGCCGACGGGTCCAACACATGATTTTCGAAATCCCCCAAGGAAACGCCCGCGAATATTCTCTGGTTTAACGCGTAGAGTTGGCTCATCAATTCAGCGCGCTCGGTCGTGGACAGTTTCGCAGGGTCGACTGTGGATCGCTTTGCAATCCCAGGCTCAATGCTTTTGCGTTTCTTGAAATCAAGCATGGGCCTGACCTTCACTAGGCGACGTACTTGGGTCCGCACATCCGCCATCTGTTCATGTTAGCCGTCAGAACTGCGCCGCGACGACTGTTGTGCGTAGAGCGCTTCAATTTCGTTCCGATAGCGCTCTTCGATGACATATCGCTTGATTTTCAAGGTCGGCGTCAAAGTGCCGTCTTCAACCGTCCAGGGCTGCACCTGAGTATGAACAGCACGTATCTGCACATATTCTGGCTGATCCCGCAAAAGTTGCGCCAGACGCGCCATGATGGCCGCGTTCGCCGCCTGTGCATTGGGAAAATCTGGATCAAGGCCCTGGCGTTCGGCGTATCCAGCCCAATGGTCACGATTAAGCACCAGGATCGCCGAAACGAACGGGCGGTTATTTCCTATTGGACAGCATTGTTCGAAAAGCGGGTCCGCCTCGATCGCAGCCTCGATCTCTGGAGCAGCGGCTTTCTTGCCGGTAGATAGGACGATGACATCCTTCAACCGTCCTGTGATAAATAAGTGGTCCTCGCGAAATTCCGCTGTATCTCCGCTGTGCAACCAGCCCTCCTCGTCGATGGCTGAGGAGGTACCTTTGGGGTCATTCCAATAGCCTTGCATCAGCGATGGTGACCGGATCAGCAGCTCGCCCTCGGCGGTAAACCGGGTTTCGATGCCGCGAAGCGGCTTGCCGGCAGAACCCGGCAAATTGTCCTCAAAGGTGGTCCCACTGACGACAGGAGCAGCTTCCGTCAAACCGTAACCCTCAACAAGCGGCAGGCCGACGCCGATTAGGAATTGGCTCACCTCAGTCGATAATTGAGCGCCGCCACTCGCTGCAACACGCAGCCGCCCACCGAAGGCCTGCAGGATCGGGCGTGCGACCAGCCGCTCTAGCAATGGCCAGAAAAGCAAGCCCGGCATCTGACTGAACATATTCCCTCTGCCGCGGCTCGCTTCGAAACGCCGCCAGCCAATCGCTACGGTCATTCTTACCAGCCAGCTCTTGAGCGGACTTTCTGAAGCTTCCTGGACGATCGCTTCGTAAAACCGCTCGTACAGGCGCGGCACGGCGACCAGGATCGTCGGCCGTACTTCAGAAATGTCCTCCTTCAGAGTTTCTATCGCTCGAGCGAATACTACCCTAGAGCCACCCATCATCGCCAGATGGTAGCTCATGGTGCGCTCAAACGCATGGCTGAGTGGCAGCAGGGACAGAAAGACGTCGTTTGTCAGAGGCGGAATGTTCACTGCAACCGCCTCGGCATCCCACAGAAGAGCAAAATTGGACAACATTGCTCCTTTAGGCCTACCTGTCGTGCCCGAGGTATGTATGATCGTGGCGATGTCCTTTGGCGCGCATCGGATTGGCCCAGCGTCACCCTCTGCCAGGTCCAAGACCTCGCCAAGACGGTGGACCTTTCTTCCGCGGACTTGCTCATGCACCTCACCATTTCCGCGCACCCAAATTTGCCTCAAAGCACCGCTGCTTTCGAGAGCGGGCTTCAGTGCTTCTAATCGCTGCACGCTCTCGACAAGACACAGACGTACGCCACAGTTGGACAGGATAAAGTCTATATTGGCCTCGCTGTCTTGAAGATAGAGTGGCACGGTCATCAAACCGTTTGCCATGGCCGCGATGTCGAAGGCGATCCAGTCGATGCAGTTCCGCAGCAAGATCGCTACACGATCGCCCTCCTCCATGCCTGCCTGATCTAGCGCAACACGATAGCGGGCAACTATTCGCTCCATTTCACTCCAAGTTACATCCCGCCACGTTCCGTCTTCAAACTCGGAGTAAGCCACGGCGTTCGGAGATCGTTCGGCCCGACACGTCAGCAAGCCCGGAATTGTCCCTGCCGCCTCGCAACCGATAAAGTCGAGATCTGGTGTTGTTGTGCGCTTCATAGCCTCGTTGATACGACTGAACCGCTCTCCATACTTTGAGCAGGATCAAGCGGATCTCATGGTAAGATCGAGCAAGTTCTTGGCCCTTCGGTTGCACGGCCAAGAACGGGTGCTTCATCCGCTCTGCTGTCGGTCACCCAACTTTTCATGATGCGACGGAAGCGCGGTCGGTTCGATATCGTTGCTCTGCGGCGGTAAGGCGGCAAGGAAAGGGTGCGCTTCGCCGTCACTGTTGTGGGCTGTGTCCGCTCGCCGCCCTTTGCGACTGATGCAGCGCACGTCACTTAAGTCGCTATTGGGCTCCCTCCAGCCATTAGCTGCGCTCGGCATCAAGGCCAGCTAAGCAGACGAAGCCGCCATCTACCGCGCTCGGCCGCGAACAGCTTTGCCGCGTTGAAAGAGGATGCCAGCGCTGTAGACTGGGAATGTTCCGACCCAAGCTGAGCGCCCGAATGAATTTGACAAGAAAACTCGCTGCAGTACTCGCCGCAGACGTCGTAAACTACTCGGGTCAGATGAAGTCCGACGAAGCCGGGACGCTCACGGCGCTTCGATTTCTGCGAAGGGACATATTCGAGCCGCTGGTCAGAGAACATCGAGGAAATATCATCAAACGCATGGGTGATGGCTGGCTTGTGGAGTTTGCCTCCGTTTCCGATGCCGTCCGCTGTGCCTTCGATATCCAGACCGCTGCACTGAGGCAATCCGTCCTTCAATTGCGTATCGGCGTGCATCTAGGAGACATCGCCTTTGAAGACGACGACCTGTTCGGGGACGGTGTCAATCTGGCCGCGCGCCTTCAAACCCTCGCGGAACCTGGTACAGTTTTGATCTCGGACGTCGTTCAAAGGAGCATCGACGAACGTCTGTCAGAAGTCTTCCGGACGGCCGGAGATCGAAAACTAAAAAACGTCAAGGCCCCTGTCTCGGTCTTCCAGTGGGCACCGCCGGAAGCGCCTCCTCCGCGCGTCGCACCGCAGTCCCATTCACAGTCTCTCTTGATCGGGGTCCTGCCCTTTGACAGCCTCTCTTCCGATCCGGATCAGGAATTTTTCGCCGACGGCATTACCGAAGAGATCATCACGACCCTCTCAAAGCTGCCAAACCTGCTCGTCGTCGCGCGCAACTCCACCTTTGTCTACAAGGGCCGGTCGGTGGACATCAAACAGGTGGGGCTGGAGCAAGGTCTCGATCTCGTTCTGGAAGGCAGCGTCCGCAAAAACCGCGACCGCGTCAGGATCACGGCCCAGTTGATCGACGCCAAGACAGGGATGCATCTCTGGGCTGACCGATTTGATCGGCTCATTGAGGACGTCTTCGAAGTTCAGGACGAAATTGCTCTGAGGATTGCGACTGAGTTGCAGGTCGAGTTGCTCGAAGGTGAGATGGCCCGGTTCCGGGGGTCAGGCACGAAAAATCTGGAAGCCTGGTCCTCACAGCTCAAGGCTATCGAGAGTTGCAGGAAGGTCACCAAGGGAAGCTTTGGAGAGGCCCGTCGCCACGCGGAGCGTGCCATTGCCCTCGACCCGACCTACTCAGCGCCCCTCTGCACCTTGGGTTTTATCTGTACCGTGGAGGCGCGGCATGGGTTCAGCGAAGATCGCGAAGCGGCCCTTGCACAGGCGCGGGAATGCGCGCGCCGCGCCCTGGAGATCGACAGCTACAACCCTGAAGCCCACGCAGTTGACGGGTTCGCCGATGCAATCGACGGCAATCTTGATGACGCCATAACGAAATTTGACAGGGCGCTCGCCCTTAACCCGAACCATGCCGACGTCGCCGCGCGGCTGTCGCTGACGCTGGCCTTTAACGGGCAAACTGCCGACGCAATCCGGGTCGCACAGCAAGCGATCACACTAAATCCCCACTACCCGGGATGGTACGCAGGTGTCCTTGGCTTCGCCAAGCGTCTGGATGGCAAGTATGAGGAAGCGATAGAGGCTTTCAAAGAATACAGCGAAATGGTCGAAGGGTTCGGCCATCTCGACTTGGCGATTGTCTACACGGAAATGGGTGAAATCGAAGCCGCCCGGCAAGCGGCACAGACCATTTTGAAGTTTCGTCCAGGTTTCAGAATTTCAACCTGGAAAAAGACCCAGCTCTATTCATCAAAACGGAGGTTGGAGTTGGACTGCGACTGTCTGCGGAAAGCAGGCCTGCCTGATTGATTATTCCTTCTGGCCTGCAGGGGCTCCAGAAATCTCGGTCAAAGCACCGTCAGAAGCTCTTGGCAGTATGGGCTCTTCTGAGACATCTGACCGCTTTTGTCAGATGTCTGCAAAGCCGCCTTCAGAGGCCATTCGAGACGACGGGACCGCGTGGCGAAGTCCGCTTTAGTGCCTGAATGACCACTTCTCCCAGCACCTGCCATTCGCTGCTGCAGCTTCAGAGGTCTGGGATGCGGGACGAGCCGCCGTTCGCCAAATATCTGGGGACACTACACCAATCGCATGGTAGCTCCATCGTATGACGACGACATCGATACAAACTCGGCCAGCTATCCCTTATGCCGTCGCAGTTCTTGGGGTTCTTTTCGCATCAATCTGTTTTGGACTGGTGCCTTATTTCAGCCGTGGGCTGACTGAGCAGGGCGTCGCACCTTATGCAGTGGCATTCTATCGCTACATTGTTGCGGCAACTGCGCTGCTTCCTGTTCTCATCATCCACCGAAATGCGTGGCGAGAGATAACCTGGGGTGTATCCGCCGGAGCGGTGATGGGACTGGGATGGATTGGATACGTGACGGCGTTGGAGAAACTGCCTGCGTCGACTGTGGGGGTACTTTACATGACCTACCCCGTGTTCACTCTCGTAATAGCATGGGCCTTGTTTGCCGATGCCCCAACACGGCGCGCTTTGTTCGCCTCCGGTCTTATCGTGCTGGCGGCAATCATTGCGGGATCTCCAGCCTCTGTACCCATTGAGTACGTAACTATATTGCTGATCTCCCTCCTGGCCCCATTCGGGTTTGGTTTCGGAATTTGTGTACTGGTGTACAGGCTGTCCCGTATCGCACCCCTCGCGCGCATAGCTTCGGTTTCACTTGGGTCTATCCTTGGTCTCGCGCCACTTGTTCTGAGTTCCGAAGTAGCGGATTTGCTCCCGCGCGAGCGGTCCGACTGGCTGTTGATTGTTGGAATTGGGCTTGTCACAGCGCTTGTCCCGCAGCTCATATACACAGTTTGCTCGCCAGTGATTGGCGCGTCCCAAACTGCGGTGGTTGGAAGCATTGAATTGCCCACCATGTTTGCTGTCGGTTATCTTACTTTTGGCGAAGCGGTCACCACGACCCAAGCTATCGCCTGTGCCTTGGTATTGGGCGCGATCGCCCTCACAAGAAGCCGAAAAACGCGTACCGTTTCGACCGTGCTCACCAAGAGTTCGAAACGGTAACTCTGGGCTCCCTCCAGCTGCTAACTTAGATCAGCATCAAGGTCCGCCCAAAGAACGCAATGGCCTTTGACCGCATCGCAGCACCTCTTAGCAAGTGAAACGTCTGCCACCAAGAATTTGAGCGCGTTCACTAGCAGCGCGGTGAACTCCGGATGTTTTCGGCGAGCAGCCTCAGGCCAGTTCCTTGATCATTTCTTCGCGCATGATGAATTTTTGCGGTTTGCCGGTGACCGTCATCGGAAGCTCTTCCTTCAACCGTACGTGTAATGGCACCTTGAAATGGGCAATCTGACCCTTGCAAAATTCCCGGATCGCTTCCGGTTCGAGGTCCGCACTTTGTTTCGGCACGATCCAGGCACACACCACTTCCCCCAGCTTATCGTCCGGGATGCCGAAGACCTGCGCCTGAGCGACAGCAGGATGTGTGTAGAGAAACTCCTCCACTTCCTTGGGATAGATGTTCTCGCCGCCCCTGATGATCATGTCCTTCACCCGGCCGGTAATGTCGCAATAGCCGTCCGCATCGATCACCGCGAGGTCTCCAGTGTGCATCCAGCCGTCTCTGATCGATGCGGCCGTCTTCTCGGGATCACCCCAATATTCACGCATTACCGAATAGCCGCGGGTCAGCAACTCTCCCTGTTTGCCGATCCCCACCGTTTCTCCCGACTCGTTCACAACCTTGCATTCCACATGGGGATGGATCGTACCGACAGTCGAAACGCGCTTATCGAAAGGAGCATCCAAATGTGTTTGAAAAGAAACAGGCGAGTTTTCGTCATGCCGTAGGCGATCGTCACCTCGGTCATGTGCATTGTCTTGAAGACGTCGCCCATGACGCTGGCCGGGCATGGAGAGCCCGCCATGATGCCGGTGCGCAACGAAGAAAGATCATAGCTGTCGAGATCCGGCAATCCCAACTCAGCGACAAACATCGTCGGGACGCCATAAAGCGCCGTGCACTTTTCTTCCGACACCGCGCGCAGAGTTTCCGCCGGGTCAAAACCCTCGCCCGGAACAATCATCGCCGCGCCTTTGGTGACACAACCAAGCGTTCCCATGACCATTCCAAAGCAATGGTAGAACGGCACCGGAATACAGAGGCGATCCTCTTCGGTGAAATTCATCCGCGCCGTGACGAAATGCGCGGTGTTGATGATGTTGCGGTGGGTGAGGCAGGCGCCTTTCGGGCTGCCGGTCGTGCCGGAGGTAAATTGAATGTTGATCGGTGCGTTTTGATCGAGCGTGTTCGTGATCGCGTCCAGTTCAGTAGCCACAACCCCATACCCGGATTGCAAAACTTCGTTAAAAGAAAGCATCCCAGGCGGCGGGTTCTCGTCGCCGACCGCGATGATCGCGCGCAGGTCAGGTATCTTCACAGCATACAGTTCTCCACGCGTGGATGACGAAAGCTCCGGCGCGAGGCTCTGAAGCATGCCGATATAGTCCGAGGACTTGAAGCTGCGGGCCGTCACAAGCGCCTTGCATCCGACCTTGTTCAGCGCATATTCCAGCTCATAAGGGCCATAAGCCGGGTTGATACATACCAGTATCGCGCCGATCCGTGCTGTCGCAAACTGGGTAAGAAGCCATTCCGCCCGGTTAGGCGACCACACACCAACCCGGTCACCTTTGCTGATGCCTAGACGCAGTAAACCGGCGGCCAGCCGGTCTACCTGCCGAGCAAGGTCCGCCCAGGTCCAGCGAATGTTCTGCATCCGAAAGACGGCCGCCTCCCGGTTCGGAAATGACGAAGCGGTGCCAGATAAAAGTTTGGGAATGGTCTCTTCGCGTAGCGGTTCCGTCGTGTCTCCGAGAACATGCGACTGATTTTTCTGTGGCACATTCATACAAAGGGCTCCAAGTCGACCTTCGCTGCGAACCAAATGGATGACCGCTCATGCGCAGAAAGCGGCCTTTCGGCATTGCAGCTACGTCCTCAGCGCCATCGCAAGGTTTGCAGGTTACGCACTTCCCTGTTTCCCCACCTCCCTTCCCTGTTCCTCCTTAATTTTTCCCTGATAGTCGGAAATTTTTCCCTGTTATCAAATTAACAGGGAAATGCCTTCTAACTCGCTGTTAACGCTCATGGAAATCGCACATAAGTCGCTAAAATCGCCCAGATTCAGCCAGAAATTGCGGATTTTCCCTGTATTTTCCCTGTTAACAGTGAAAACAGGGCTGAGACCGGTTCGCTCTGGACTGCGTCCACAGCCACACACTTCCTCGATTTCAGCAAACGACACACTTCCGCGCATTAAGAGCGTAAGTTCAGGCGCTTAACGCAGGCGGGTTTGTAGAGAGACTTCGTGTGAAGCACAGAAGTGGCGATTTTCGGCCGCAGTCTCTGTTTGCCATTCCGGCGGTACGAGTTTGGTGTGTTTGGGTGGCTTGGATTAGAGCTTCGCGAACAGCGCGCTCTGTTCTGACCAAAGAGCTGGAACACCTGACTTGATCAGATAGTCAGACGTTAGACCATCTGGCTGCTCACCTTCAGCGATGGCATCGAGCAGATCTGGCGCAAGCATCGCCAGATCAACGACGTCCTGGATGCGCCGTTTTGATGTGCCCTCGGCTTCGGCGATCTCTGAGAATGTCATTCCGCCAAGGATCAGCGCCATCCACTTCTGTGCATTGATGATGTTCTGCACGAGCGTTCGGTCGATCTCAGCAGGTTTGTCTCCGAGATGCAGCTTCAGCTCCACGCCCCGCCTGCGCATCTGGAAGGGGCTCTTAAGGATGAGCTCCTCGGGATTGATCTTGTCTGGATTGCACTCGACTACTTTCGCGAGCTCGCCACAGTGCAGACGAATGGTCAGCTTGCCCGGGCTAAGGTCAGCGCGCTCGACCAATGTCAGATATTCCTTCGTCTGCTGGATGGCATGCAGTTTGGCTGTGACCGCCTCAACCTGTGATGCGTTGAGATCCCGGATCAGGCGGATCGCAATCTCTTCCTGCTTCAGGTGCGCTCTGATCAGATCGGTGATCAGACCCTCGACCTGTTCCGCAGGGAGACGCCAGGCATCGGGATGCTTCCGGCTTCGATCCTTTACCAGCCTGTGAGAGATGTAATAGCGCAAGCGCTTGCCATTCTTCTTGCTGTGACTGGGTGTCAGACGGTCCCCGGTCTCATCGAAGAGCTTGCCCGCCAATAGAGATCGGGCGGCCACCCGCTTTGTGCCGCGGGCCCTTGTCGCCCCGCCTGCGAGCATCTCCTGCACCTGCTCCCAGATGACCGGTTCTATGATGGCGGGGTGCTGCCCTTCATACACCTGACCCTTATGCCGGATGCCCCCCGCGTAGATTGGGTTGCTCAGGATGTGATGGATGTGTCCCCGATCTAAGGCCGTGCCGCCCGAGATGCGCCCTGCCCCGCGCAGGCGTTGGCGTGATCTGAGACCCAGCGCGTCCGCTTGCTCTTTGACCGCACGAATAGCGCCATGCTCCAGGTACAGATCGTAGAGGCATCTGATCGTGGCGGCCTCTGCCTGGTCTATCTTCAGGGTCCGACCATCAGCCTGGTAGCCGAGAGGCACGTTCCCACCCATCCAGAGACCCTTACGCTTTGAGGCCGCGATCTTGTCCCGGATGCGCTCTGCTGTAACCTCCCGTTCGAACTGGGCGAAGCTCAAAAGTACGTTGAGCGTGAGCCGTCCCATGCTGGTGGCCGTGTTGAAGCTCTGGGTGACCGACACAAACGATGCCTCGGCGGCATCCAGCCGATCCACCAACTTAGCAAAGTCCGCCAGCGACCGGGTCAGACGGTCGATCTTGTAGACGACGATCTGATCTACGCGCTTCTCGTCTACCGCCTGCATCAGGCGCTGCAGCGAGGGACGCTCCAGATGACCGCCGGAGATCCCGCCGTCGTCAAAGCGGTCCGGCAGCACCTCCCAGCCTTCGTGTTTCTGGCTTGCAATGTAGGCCTCGCAAGCCTCCCGCTGGGCATCGAGTGAGTTGAAGTCCTGGTCAAGCCCCTCTTCAGAGCTCTTTCGGGTGTAGATGGCGCAGCGGATCCTGCGCATCATTGTACCCCGAAGAAGCGCGGGCCTGACCAGTGGGCGCCCGTGATGTGTTTGGCAATGGCCGACAGGGACCGCCAGTTTTTGCCATCCATAACGTACCCGCCATCTATCACCTCAACCTGGTATGTCCTCCCGTTCCATTCCCGCACCAGGAAGGAACCGGGCTTGGCGGTGGCGGGGGCGGCCTTTCCAGCGGCAAGGTTTTCCAGGCGGCGTACCGTCTTGGCCGATACCCCGCCCAGTGCTTTGTTCTGCGCCTCCCAGATCAGCACCCGCTTCAGGAACTGCAGAGACAGATGCTTGGGCGGTGGGCGGCCAAAGGCTGCGCGCCAGCGGTCCAGACAGGCTTCCCGACCACAGGCTTCGATCTCAGCAATCAGGATCAACACCTGATCTATCTCTCCGCCGCTCACCGGTCACCCTGCCCTGCGACAATCCGGTAGACCGATCCCTTATCCGTTACCGTCCGAGCGACTACGCGACCGGCCTTGCGTTGAGCTGATATCGCGGCCCTTGCCGTATGCGGTTGCCAGCCGAAGGTCTTCTGAAGCTGGGCGATGGTCACGCCGGACTTTCGGGAGAGTAGTCTGTGCAGTTGCGCCTGGCGAGTTGGTTCCTTCGCAACCGTCTTCGGGTTGGCTGTCTTCTGCGGTTCTAGCTCTGACGTTGCCATGGTGTGTCTCCACTCTGTGGGCAAAGGCCAATCCCTCGCCCTGTACTGAGTGGAGCCCGGAGCTCCCGGGCGTCAGCGACGCTCACAGTACCGCTCCAAAGCCCTCAGAAGTCCAGTCAAACGTACAGGTCGACCCGAAAGCAGACCTTGGTGAAATCTGCAGCTAATGGCTGGAACGAGCCCAAAACGGCCATTTCCTTGAGCTCATTCGCTCTGGTACGCTCATCCTGTGGAACGTCGTCTTGCAGCCATAGTAATCGCTGATGTTGCCGGTTTCTCGCGCATGGTCGCCGAGGATGAGGCCGGAACGATCGAGCGTATGCGCGAACTCCGCGATACGGTCACCGAGCCAGCCATCGAAAATGCTGGTGGTCGCATCGTTAAGCGCACGGGCGATGGCACGCTGGTAGAGTTTTCTTCGGTCGTGGGCGCCGTTGAAGGAGCGATCGACGTCCAGCGCCAACTTGCCGAGATTGCAAACGCCGATCCAGAAGATCGCCGCTTTATCCTGCGCATAGGAGTGCATCTTGGCGAAGTACTGGTTGAGGCGGATGGAGACATTCACGGCGATGGCGTCAACGTCGCTGCCCGGCTCGAAGCTCTCTGCGCGCCCGGCGAAATCCTCGTCTCCGGTGCGGTCTGGGATCACCTCGAGGGACGCCTTGACGTTCGAGCGGAAGAACTCGGTCTAAGGGAACTTAAGAACATCCCCCGGAAGGTTGCCCTTCACAGGTTGATACCGGTTGAGGGGCCAGTTGCCGCTTCCCCAGCGCCGGATCAAGGCAAGGCATCATTGCCTCTCGCCGACAAGCCTTCCATCGTTGTGTTGCCCTTCGACGACATGTCCAAGGATGCTGATAGTGGTTTTTTGGCAGATGGTTTGGTCGAGGATGTCACTACCGCGCTTTCTCGATTCCGTTCACTCTTCGTCATCGCCCGCAACACAGCCTTCTCGTATCGTGGGAAAGCGATAAACGTCGCGGACGTCGGTCGCGAGCTTGGTGTCCAGTATGTTCTCGAAGGCTCTGTCCGGCGAGCGGGAGATCGTGTGCGGGTCACAGCCCAGCTTATCGATGCGACCGCAGATCGGCATATATGGGCCGAGAAGTATGATCGCAATCTCGATGACATCTTCGCAATTCAAGATGAGCTGACACAGGCTATTGCTATGGCCGTTGCACCTAGCATTCGTGCCGAGGAGATAACTGCGAGTGCTGACCGAGACCCAGGATCTCTTAGCTTGCGCGAAAAACTAGCGCGCGCCTGGTGGCACTTGCAGCGATATACAGCTGAAGACGGGGAAGCTGCGCGGGCAGTGTTGACGTCTGCGCTCGAGGAGAGCCCACGAAATGCAACCGCTCTCGCCTTCATCGCGCAATCTTATGTCTTCGATGGCTTATATGGCTGGGGGCGGCCACAACCTGAATCGATACGGTTAGCGATCGAAACGGCAACTCAGGCGCTGATGTGTGATCCAGACGACGAGAATGCGCAGGTTCATTTGGCCATAGCACTGTTCATTGCCAAACAGCACTCAGAAGCCGCTCGTCACCTTGAACGCGTACTAGAGAGCAATCCGAACCACGCGACTGCGATGGGATCACTCGGAATGGTTCTTACCTACATGCATGATCACCGCGCTGACACTTTGCTGAAACGTGCAGCACGTCTTAGTCCGAGGGATGTTTGGACCAGTATGTTTGTCGGCCATCGCGGAATGATCGCCTTCATCAAAGGCGATGACGAGACAGCCCTAAGTTACTTCAGGGAAGGCCTTCGCATCGCACCACGCAACGCGTCCTTACTGCGAGGAGAAGTGACGGCTCTAGCGCATCTAGGGCGTCTGGTAGAAGCCAAGGATTGCTACGCCCGATTGCTCGAAGTAGCTCCTGGAGTAACGCAAACTATCACGCGAAATGGTGTCATGTTCGTTTACGAAGCGGATGCTAGCCGGTTTTGTGAGGGCCTCGGCCGGGTTGGAATGCCTGAATAGTAGATTTTGCATGATCTTACCGCCACCTGACCCGATAATTCGAACTGCCAAACCGTCCCGCAATTCAAAGATGTGTCGAGGTGTTTCGAACGTTGTCTATGTACACCTCTCTGCCGTCGCGTCCCTATTGACCCAGCCCCCTGATCCGGGCCGATCAGGTGTAGAATCCGTTCCTGTTTCTTTCTGTTGATACGGTTGCGGTCA
>NZ_JBFNXX010000229.1:0-243 GCF_040811725.1 Sulfitobacter sediminis | reverse complement strand
CGGCGGCTACAACACCGGCGTCGACAACACCGGCGGCGCCAACACCGGCGGCGACAACCGCGGCGGCGACAACAACGGCGGCGACAAAAACGGCGGCGACAATAACGGCGGCGACAACAACGGCGGCGAAAATAACGGCGGCGAGAACAGCGGCGGCGACAACAGCGGCGGCAATAACGTCATCGGCACCAACATCGGCAGCAACAACGACTGACCGCAAGGGACCAATGGGGATCGAAGTGG
>NZ_JBFNXX010000228.1:0-242 GCF_040811725.1 Sulfitobacter sediminis | reverse complement strand
GCCGCGTCGGTGCCGGGGGCGCCCGCGCACCCCCCGGGTGTGTTGCCCCCCCCCCCCCAGCAGCGGCGTGGGGGGGGGGGGGGGGCCCCCGGGGGGGGGGGGGGGCGCCGGGGGGGGGGGGGCCGGGCCCGCCCCCCCCCCCCCCCCCCCACCCCGCCCCCCCCCCCCCCCCCGCCGCCCCCCCCGCCCCCCCGCCCCCCCCCCCGCCCCCCCCACCCCCCCGCAGCCCCCCCCCACCCCCC
>NZ_JBFNXX010000227.1:0-243 GCF_040811725.1 Sulfitobacter sediminis | reverse complement strand
CGGGGGGGGGGGGGGGGGGCGGGGGGGGGGGGGGGTGGGGGGGGGGGGCGGGGGGGGGGCGGGGGGCGCGGGGGCGGGGGCCGGGGGGGGCGGGGGGGGGGGGCGGGGGCGGCGCCCGGGGGGGGGGGGGCGCCCCCCCCCCCCCCCCCCCCCCCGAAGACCCCGCCCCCCCGACCCCACCCCGCACCGGCGACGGGCCCGCCGCACACACAGAGCAGACGTTCCGCGCGCGGCCCCCCACCC
>NZ_JBFNXX010000226.1:0-242 GCF_040811725.1 Sulfitobacter sediminis | reverse complement strand
ACCCCCCCCGCGACAACCACGGCGGCGACAACAACGGCGGCAATAACGGCGGCGGCGAGAACAACGGCGGCGATAATAACGGCGGCGACAACAACGGCGGCAATAACGGCGGCGGCGAGAACAACGGCGGCGACAACAACGGCGGCGATAAAACGGCGGCGACAACAACGGCGGCGATAATAACGGCGGCGAGAACAACGGCGGCAATAACGGCGGCGGCAACAACGGCGGCGGGGACACGT
>NZ_JBFNXX010000225.1:0-244 GCF_040811725.1 Sulfitobacter sediminis | reverse complement strand
GGGGGGGGGGGGGGGGTGGGGGGCGGGGGGCCCCCAGGGGGGCCGGGGGTGGGTGGTGCGGGGGGGCGGGGGCCGGGGCCGGGGGGGGGGGGGGGGTGGGGGTGTGGGGTGGGGTTGGTTCTTCTCGCACCGGGCGCACCCCTCAAAGCAGCAAGAGCCCCAGACCGACCACACGATCAAGACAGAGGAACCGGACCCGGTGAGGGGCCGTCTGTTCATGCTGGTTGCGCTGATTCTGCCAGCG
>NZ_JBFNXX010000224.1:0-244 GCF_040811725.1 Sulfitobacter sediminis | reverse complement strand
TGCGGTTTTTTTCCGGTGCTGTCTGTGGCGTTGGCCTGCGCGGGGTCCCCCTTTCCCGGGTTTGGATGCCGCCTGCCTTCCTTGGTTTTTTGTGTTGGTGTTTTTTTTTTTTTTACCCCCCCCCCCCCCAAAAAACACCCCGCCCCAAAAACCCCCCCCCCCCCCCACAAAAACCGCCCCTTGCCCCCCCGACCGCCGAGCAAGCCCCCAACGGTGGGGGGCCCGCAAGCGAACAAGGCGGGGG
>NZ_JBFNXX010000223.1:0-244 GCF_040811725.1 Sulfitobacter sediminis | reverse complement strand
GGGCGGCCCCCCGCGCCCCCCCCCACCAACCCCACAACACCCCCCCACAAACCCCCCCAAAAGCAAAAAAAAAACAAAACAAAAACCAACACAAAAACACACAAACCAAACCCCCCCACAAAAAAAAAAAAAAAAAACAAACACAAAAAAACAAAAAACAACAACAAAAAACAAAAAAACAAACAAAAACCAAACACAAAAACACAACAAAACACACACCAACACACAACCAAAAACAACCAAC
>NZ_JBFNXX010000222.1:0-244 GCF_040811725.1 Sulfitobacter sediminis | reverse complement strand
GGGGGGGCGCCGGGTTTTTTTGTTTCAAGACCCGCCACCAACTACAACAGAAATAGAATAGCAACCCACCCAGCCCCGCGCCAGCTCATTAAGACACAAAAAACCCCACCCCCCCCCGCGCCCCCCCCCCCCCACCCCCCACCGCCCAACAAGCCACTGGTGTTAAAAACACAACCCAAGGGTGGAACCCACACCCCCAACACCCACCGGGCGAGCCGGGGGCCGTGCCACCCCCACCCCCCCC
>NZ_JBFNXX010000221.1:0-236 GCF_040811725.1 Sulfitobacter sediminis | reverse complement strand
CGGTGGGGGTGGGGGGGCGGGCCCCCCGCGCGGGGGGGGTCTTGCGGTTCTTCTTGTAGTCTGCCGGCGCCCCCCCCCCCCCCCCCCCCCCCCCCCCCCCCCCCCGCGCCCCCCCCCCCCGCCCCCCCCCCCCCCCCCCCAGCCCCCCCCCCCCCCCCCCCCCGCCGGCCCCGCCCGCGGCCCCCCCGCGACACCCCCCGCCCCCCGCCCCCCCCCCGCCACCCCGCCCCCCCCGT
>NZ_JBFNXX010000220.1:0-244 GCF_040811725.1 Sulfitobacter sediminis | reverse complement strand
CCCGCCCCCCCCCCCCCCCCCCCACCCACCACCCACCCCCCCCCCCCCCCCCAACACCCACCCCCCCCCCCCCCCCGGCCCCGCGCGCCCCCCCCCCGCCCCCCCCCCCGGCCGCCCCCGCCCCCCCCCCCCCCCCCCCCCCCCCCCCCCCCCCCCCCCCGGAGGGCACGTGTATTTCCGCAAAGTGCGCGTCAAAGACCTGCGCGCCGCGCGCACCTGCCGCTCGGAGGCTGCAAGCTGCGCC
>NZ_JBFNXX010000025.1:0-37997 GCF_040811725.1 Sulfitobacter sediminis | reverse complement strand
CCGTCCTCCTTTGTGGATCATCGCAGACCCACCTTGGCACATAGATGCCGTCGGGGGGCGGTCACATCATCAAAGCCATGGAGCGGGACGAAAGCGTCATATACTGCAGCATCGCTACAGGGGCATTCCCGAAGATTTCATAGCTTCGAGCCAACGGTCGAGAGCGCCCTCTGCAATCCATAGGCCGGAATTAACATCCCGTTCTCGTGACACGGTCCATCCCGGGTTTTCAGCGACATAGACAGCCATTGCCTGTCTAGCTTTCTCGTCGTTGCCAAGGCAGTGATAAATAGCGGCAAGCGTCGTGTTGGCAGCTACCGGCATTGAAGGAGATGCCTGAAACGTCTCAAGAGCTTGATCACAATCGCCTATCTGCCATTGGATTCTGGCTTTCTCCCAATGAATATCGTGCCCGTAAAATGGATCGACGAGTTCGGCTTCAGCAATCACCTCCAAAGCCTCTTCCGTCTCTCCGATAAAGCCCAACGTTTGGGCCAACGAGGTTCTAGCAAACGACGATGACGGGTTGAGTTCGATCGCACGCCGAAAAGCGTTTGCCGCGGCGACAGGATCGTTGTTCATCGTCAAGGCGCGTCCCAAGGCTTGGTAGGCCATGAAGTTGTTGGGATCGAGCTCTACGCCCCGGCGCGCCAGATCGTACATCCTTTTGCGTATTTCCTCTTCATCGCCTTCAATCCAGCCGTAACGCAAGCCAATCCGCAGTGAGAGCGCTTGCCCAAGATGACCCCAGGCCGATTCCGGGTAGTCTTTCAACGATCGCTCCTGTTCCTCTATGTTCTTCAACAGACTCTCGCGGCTAAAGTCTCGCATGATCCGGCTTTGAGCAGCATTCGCAATCATCAGCGCGCTGACATCGTCTTTGGTCATGCGCGCCACCTCGGTTTCGATCACTTTATTTCCAACGGACCCGGCGACATTCAAACTGATCACGTTGTTCGTTTTGAGCAAATCCTCGAGTGGGACATCGACATCATCAGCCCAAATATGCTCTTCCGTCTGGCCATCAATCAGATGCGCTGTGATCTGTAGCCGTTCGCCATCATACTGCTGTGTCCCTTCAAGAATGAAGTCGGCACCCAGTTGGTCGGCGATTTCCGAAATGCCGAGATCGGAATCACGGAACTTGAAGCTGGATCGCCTTGAAATCACTTTCATCTGCGGGTAGCGCGCCAGGGACGTGATGATCCCGCCACTTACTGCATCACTCAGAAAGCCTTTGTGTTCTCCGCTACTGAAGTCTTCGAAAGGTAGCACGGCGATAACCGGCGGTTTGGCGGTCTCTGGTTGCAGGAAATTCAGTGCAACAGCGACGGCCAGAACCACAATTCCGGCGACCAGCACCCAACGCTTCGTCTTCCGGCGTGGTACTTCGACTTGCGGTTCCGTAATCTGCAGGGGAGTGTCCAAAGCAAGCGCTTGCGAGCGCTTGTCCAGCTCAACCCGATACACCTCCACCGGGGTGGATATATTCTTTACCTCTTGCAGGCCCATCGGTGCAAAGGTGAGATCGAGTTTACCGTTCACTTGATCAAAGACGGTGCGCGCTATGCAAATGCCACCGGGGTCCGCAAGTCCTTCTATCCGCGCGGCGATATTCACGCCGTCTCCGTAGATGTCGTCCCCTGCCACAATGACGTCACCCACGTTGATCCCAATGCGAAACTGGATGCGTGTTTCGTCAGTACTTTCTGTTTGGGCTGCAGCAATGGCGTGCTGTACGTCAACTGCAAAGCGAACTGCATCGACGACGCTGGCAAACTCAACGAGGCTTCCGTCTCCCATAAGTTTAACGATGCGCCCGTTGTGCCGCTCGATACGAGGATTTATCTCATTTTGCCGGAGTTGTTGGAGCGCAGTCAGAGTACCGCTTTCATCGCGGCCCATTAAGCTTGAATAGCCTACAACGTCAGCCGAAAGGACCGTCGTTAGTCTGCGTTCATGGTCGTCCATTTCCAGGGCTCCGATCTCCGCTAAGCCGAGCCTATCTCAAACGAGAACAATTCGTCGAGTAGACCGAGTGTGGCTCAAGGTAATCAGTAACGATACACGAAAACAGCGCCCGCTTTGGGCTCAGAACCGACTAACGCCGCATGAGGGGCAGACACCCGCTTTGAATTGGCGAGCGGCAGGACCGCTCGCCAAGTTGGACTAGATATCGATGCGTTCGGCGATACTCAGAGCATCTTCGAGTTCGACACCAAGATAACGAACAGTGCTATCGACCTTGGTGTGACCAAGCAGTAGTTGGACAGCGCGGAGGTTTCCGGTCTTTCGATAAATCTCCGCTGCTTTTGTCCGCCGAAGTGAATGAGTTCCGTACCCACTCGGCTCAAGCCCAATTGCCGTGACCCAGTCGCGAACAAGCCGTCCATACTGGCGGGTTGAGATGTGTGGCCGGTCATGGAATCGGCTTGGGAACATGAACCGACGCGCAAACATTTCGGGTGATTTGGCCCAAGCTAAGACAGTTTCGCGTGTGTTTTCCGTCAGTTCGAACTGCACTGGCCGCTTGGTCTTGCTCTGGATCACAGAAACACGTTCCCGGACGCGGTCATCTTTGACGAGATCGGCCACCGCCAGTTTGACTAAGTCGCTACCACGCAGCTTGCTGTCGATGGCTACGTTAAACAGTGTAAGGTCGCGCAGGTTGCTGGCTAGTTCGAGCCGTGCCCGGATCGCCCAGACCTGCTTGGGCAACAGGGGTCGCTTCTGGCCGATGATGCGCCCTTTGTTCCAGGCTTTGCGCTTTGGGGTGACTGCGGGAAGTTGGACTCTAGGCATGATTTGCCCTCCGATCCTCCCTCCGCACCCAATCATCAGCACCGCGCTGACAGGACGATTTTAAAGTTTGAGCGAATGGCCGGTGTCAGAGAATGCATGAAGTTGGTTCATCGCTGCGCATCGTAGGTCGGCTGAGAGCCGAGAATTGCCGGTTTGCTTCAGCACGACAAATGCCCGGGTGACGGCTATTCGAACAGATCAAACAGCTCCAGATCTTGACAGCAGTTTTTGTCCGCAGATCAAAACAGTCTGGAAATTGATGTGTGTCAATTCTTTAAGACATCTTATGTGTCAATTAAATTTGACACATGGGGGGGGGTTGAGATGCGGATTTTGTTTGTTCACCCGAACTATCGATCTGGCGGAGCCGAAATCGCAGGGACCTGGCCTCCTGCCTGGGTTGCTTATCTCACAGGCCACCTGAGGCAAGCGGGTTTCGAAGACATCCATTTTATCGACGCAATGACCGATGAGTTGTCCGACGCAGACCTCGCCCAAAAAATGGAGGCTCTGGCGCCAGATGTTGTGGGCGTAACAGCGATCACTCCATCGATCTATCGGGCTGAAGATGTGCTGAAGATCGCTCGGGATGTCGTGCCGCATGCGGTTCGTGTTATGGGCGGTGTGCATGCAACATTCATGTATAAGCAGGTTTTGTCAGAGGCCCCTTGGATCGATGTGGTGGTCCGCGGAGAGGGCGAGGAAATATGCACCAACCTGATGCTGGCCATACAAGACCGGCGCTGGCCAAAAGATCGTCACAAAATCCTTGGGCTCGCCTTTGTCGATGGGGATGAGATCGTGGCCACGCCTGCCGCATCGACGGTGAAGGACCTGAGCAAGATCAAACCGGATTGGTCCATACTGGAATGGTCCAAATACATCTACATCCCTTTGGGTACCCGCGTCGCAATTCCGAACCTGGCGCGCGGATGTCCCTTCACCTGCTCGTTCTGTAGCCAATGGAAATTCTGGCGTGACTACCGTGTGCGCGACCCCAAGGCTGTCGTGGATGAAATCGAGGACCTCGTCGAGAACCATGGCGTAGGCTTCTTTATCCTTGCGGACGAAGAACCCACGATAAACAAGAAGAAGTTCGTGGCCTTCTGCGAAGAGCTCATCGCCCGTGATCTGCCGCATCGCGTCAAATGGGGGATCAACACGCGGGTCACCGATATCTACCGGGACAAGGATCTGCTCAAGTTTTACCGCAAGGCAGGCCTCGTCCATGTCAGCCTAGGCACGGAAGCGGCCGCGCAAATGAAGCTGGACACCTTCAACAAGGAAACAAAGGTCGAAGAGAACAAGACCGCGATCCGCCTGCTGCGCGAAGCCGACATTCTGGTCGAAGCTCAATTCATCGTGGGTCTCGACAATGAAACGCCTGAAACGCTCGAAGAAACCTACCGCATGGCTTGGGATTGGCAGCCCGATCTTGCGAACTGGTCGATGTATACGCCCTGGCCGTTTACGCCGCTTTTCCAAGAACTCAAGGACCAGGTCGAAATCTATGATTTCTCAAAATACAACTTCGTAACCCCAATCATGAAGCCCGCGTCAATGGAAAGGGGAGAACTGCTGGACGGTGTCATGAATAACTACCGCCGCTTCTATTCGAAGAAGGCGCTGTTCCATTATCCGTGGCGTGGGACAGGCTTCCGGCGCCGGTACCTGCTTGGATGTCTCTACGCGTTCTTGAAAGCAGGTTTTCAACGTACCTTCTATGACTTGGGAAAGGCCGGGTATTGGGGGCCGCAAACGAAGAAATCGGTTGATTTCCGTTTTGACGAGACACGACAGCTTGCAGAAGCACAATTGGACGATTGGGAGGCGGCTGCGGACCGTGCAACGCGCGCAAAGGAAAGGCGCGAAGCCGTAAAAGCACAGACACTCGAACGCAAAGCAGCATTCAAAATGCCGAATGGGAGTGAAGTCCGCGTATGCGGCGGCGGCGACCAGCAAATGGAGGAGGTCTGAGGATGCCTTTCGTGCACCGGGGCTGATCGGGCCGAATGCGGTCTTGCAGCTCTTGCCACTGCTTGACCGGCTTGGCGGACCTGACCGACGCGCAAGGATGCTGGCTGAGGCAGGAATTTTCGAAGTTCCGAGTGGTCAATCAATGATCCCTGAGACCTCCGCCGCCAGGCTCCACCAACAGCTGCGACTGGAGGAGCCTGTTCTCGCGGCAGGAATATCTGCAAGAGCGGGGTTCGAAACTGCGAACTACATTCTGGCTCACCGCATACCACGCGCGGCCCAACTGCTTCTGAAGGTTCTACCCGAGGGACCATCGGCCTTCCTGCTGGCCGCCGCTATTTCGAAACATGCCTGGACATTCGTTGGCTCGGGAGATTTCCGTATCCTCGACCCTTGGAACTTCGAAATCACAGGCAATCCGCTTATTCTCGGTGAAAGGAGCGAATTCTGCCTCTGCCATTGGCACACCGCAGTGTTCGAAAGGCTTTATCAATTCCTAGTTGCGCCGTCATGCAAATGTGTGGAGACCGAGTGCGGGGCGCAAGGGCCAGATCATAAGTGCTGCTTCAAGCTGGAACGCTAGCTCCAAGGACCATTAATTCTGCCTTTCTCACTCAAAGTGCCCTCTGTCCCGCGATCTGTGAATTCGCTGCCGAATAAATGCTGTGTCTGTCGCCTACGACCGGTTTTCGAGCCGCATCGCGGCACGAAAAATCTTGCCCATGCAGAAATTCCCGTGCTGCGAGCGCGCGCAGCAAGAAAATCGAATTCACCGGAAGGGCTCGTTCGTAACCTTCGCTGCAATCACGACGAAGGTCCGCAAAGTGAGAGGGAGCTGGCTTCGAACCATGCATGATTTTCCTCCTTTGCAACGCAGAGGCTCGTAGCCCGAGAAGAGGGAAGACAACTCGAGGTGAGGCGCATGGTACGTCCTCGGTTTCGATCTCGAGAGTGGAAGCACTTTTTCGAGGACGGAGAGAGTAGAAACTCTGAGAGCCGATCCACGAAGAACGCAGCCACAAAAATTTTCAAAACTTTTTCTTCGGTCACTTGGTGGTGGGGGCCAGATATCGGCGGGGACTTAAGAGGGTACCCCGGGGGGGTATTTTCGACCAATCGTTTTCGACCTGAGCATTTGGAGCGGTTAGCTTCGCTTGGTTGCGGACCGCTTCCCGTTGTTGGAGCGACGTTCTCTGAACAAAACTTCGGGATGTGTTCCACTGGAAAAAAGTGCCCTTTTAGGGGAAGCCAAAAGGGCTCAGCCCGGGTGGGCTATGGGGTGGATGGGATTTTGTGGAGTGATAATTTATGACTCAATATTAATTACTTAACTATATATATGGAGCGGGTAACGGGAATCGAACCCGTAACTGAAGCTTGGGAAGCTTTCGTGATACCTTTTCACCATACCCGCCCGCTTGGGAGTCGAGATATGCGGTGCCGCGCAACCCGTCAAGCGGCTTTGCGCGCTGTGCAGAGGTTGATCAGCGCGGGCAGGCGGATGCCATCCGGCGTCGCATGCGGTTCAAGCGCCCGCGCGATGGCCTCGGTCAGCCGCGCACGCTCGGGAGGTGTTGCCTTGAAATGATCCAGCGCCTTTTGCGCCGGACCGATCTCGCACAGCAGTTCCGCGACCGCCAGCGCATCCCCTTTCGGTGTGAGATCGAGCCGAACCTCCTCGACCTGCGGCTCGCTCAGACCGGCATCGGCAAGGATGCTCTGCACCCGGTCAGCCTCGCGCAGGGCGAAGGGGCCGGGATCATCAGGGTTCGATTTCGGCGCTGCGCCCAATTCTTGCCGGGCCACGCGCGCGGGCAGGGTGAAATAGGCATTTTCGGGGATCGCGCCCCAGGTGACGAAAGTCATCGTGCCGTTGGGTTTCAATGCGCGGGCAATATTGGCGAAGGCAGCGGAAAAATCCTCAAAGAACATGGTGCCAAAGCGCGAGATCATGCGATCGAAGCGGTTCGCCTCGAACCTGTGCGACTGCGCATCCGCGAGCAGGAAGGAGACATTTGCCAGCCCGCCGGCCCGGTCGCGCGCTGCACCGAGCAGGGTGCGCGAGATGTCCGCCCCGCAAGCGCTGCCGCCGTCACCGACGCGCATGGACGCCTCCAGCGTGCTCGTCCCCGCGCCGCACCCGATATCGAGGACATGCGCTCCGTGAGTGAGCGACGCGCTGTCGAGCATAAGATCGAGCACAGGCTGCAGCGTCGCATCCATCGCCGCCATCCGCGCGACCCATTTCGGTCCGGCTTCCTCTGTCCAGAAGGCACGCTGATCGCGGTCGGCCACGCTCAGGCCCGCCGCCTGCGCCGACGCCCGCCGCCATCACCGGAATCCGCCCCGGTGTTGAAGGTCTCCTCCGGCAGGGACACCACAGAGTTGAGGATCGGGAAGGGATCGACGGCATTCGGGATCGCGGAGGCATTCACGAAGTGCTCCTGGAAACGCGGTTCGATCGCTGTCTCGACCTTGTGGATCGCGCGAACCGTTTCTTCGATCTCTGCCCGCGCCTCGGTATTCAGAAGCGCGATACGCGCGCCCGTACCCGCGGCGTTCCCCGCCGATGTCACCTTTTCGAGCGGACAGTCCGGGATCATGCCAAGTACCATTGCGTGCTTGGGGCTGATATGCGCGCCGAAAGCGCCGGCCAGAACCACGCGGTCCACTTTGTCGACGCCGAACTTGTCCATCAACAATCGCGCGCCGGAGTAGAGCGCGGCCTTGGCCATCTGTATCTCGCGGATATCGCGGTTCGTGACGGTGATCCTGGGGCCGCCCTTTTCCGTGCCGTCGTAGACCAGGTAGGAATTGGTGCGCCCGTCGGCAAAGACATTGGCCGAATGCGTCTGTCCCGCGGTCCCAATAAGTCCTGCCGCATCGACGATGCCGTTCATGCGCATCTCGGCCACCATCTCGATGATGCCCGATCCGCAGATGCCGGTCACACCGGTCGTCGCGATGGCATCTTCGAAAGCCGGATCGCCAGACCAAAGATCGCAGCCGATCACCTTGAAGCGGGGTACCTTTGAGATGGGGTCGATCTCGACCCGTTCGATGGCCCCCGGTGCGGCCCGCTGGCCGGAACTGATCTGCGCCCCCTCGAAGGCGGGCCCCGTGGGCGACGAACAGGCCAGCACCTTTTCCTTGTTGCCCAGCAGGATTTCCGCATTCGTACCCACGTCGACGATCAGCACGAGGTCTTCGGACTTGTCGGGCGCCTCGCTCAGGGCAACCGCCGCTGCATCCGCACCTACGTGTCCCGCGATGCAGGGCAGCAGGTAGACATGGGCCGAGGGGTGGATGTTCAGGTCGAGGTCCGACGCGCGCAAGCGTATCTCGTTCGAGGTTGCCAGCGCGAAGGGCGCCTGTCCCAGCTCGAAGGGGTCAATGCCCAGGAAAAGATGGTGCATCACCGGGTTGCAGACAAAGACCGCATCCACGATCAGGTTCTTGTCGATCCCGGCTTCGGCAGCGATCTGGCTGAAAAGCCCGTTCATCCCCTCGCGCACGGCTTCCGTCATCTCCTGCGCGCCGGATGCGTTCATCATCGAATAGCTGACCCGGCTCATCAGGTCCTCGCCAAAGCGGATCTGTGGGTTCATGACGCCGGAGGAGGCCAGCACCTCGCCGCTCGCGAGGTCGCAGAGATGCGCCGCGATGGTGGTCGAACCCAGATCGACGGCCAGACCGTAAACGGTCCCGTCGTAGTAGCCCGGCCAGATGTGCATGATCCTGTGCGGGCTCTCCTCGTCCCCGAGGTGGATGGCGACCGTGACCTTCCAGTCGCCCTTGCGCAGGATCGGCTGCATCTTCTGCAGGATGTTCAGGTCGGCCGAGACCCGCTCGAACCCCCATTGGTCGCGCAGCGCATCCTGCAATCTTTCGAAATCGCCCGAGGGGTCGTGCATGTCCGGTTCGGCCACCTCGACGTAGTACAGCTTCGTCGGCGGGTTCAGCACGATCTCGCGGGCCTCCGCGCGCTTGCGGACCACCTGCTTGTGCACCTGGCTTTCGGGCGGCACGTCGATGACCACGTCGCCCTGCAACGTCGCCTGGCAGCCAAGCCGCCGCCCCGGTTTCAGCCCACGCTTCTCCTCGTAGCGCTGTTCGACGGCGTTCCACGCCGACAGCGCGTCGTCCTGCACCGTCACACCGTGTTTTGGGAATTCCCCGTAGCTCGGCGTGATCTGGCATTTCGAACAGATGCCGCGCCCGCCGCAGACGGAGTCGAGATCGACGCCCAATTGCCGTGCCGCCGTCAGGACAGGCGTGCCCTTCGGAAATCGCCCGCGCTTGCCCGAGGGCGTGAAGATAACCAGTGGATCGCTCATAAGACCTGCCAGAACCGATTTTGCGCCAACATAGCGATGCGGCGGCGGGTTGAAAGTCACTTCGCGGCAAAAAGCCTCCCGCTACCGCCATCGCCGGACTGAAAAGACGTCTTTCTCCTCTTTCTGGCCCCATAAAGTCCCGGGGTTTGGGGCAGAGCCCCAATCAAGGCATGTCGTGCAGCGTCAGCTGCGCCTTCGGATTACAGCTGGCTCCGCGCGTGAAAGATGAAGCCCAGGAAATTCAGCAGGATCTGCGCCGCCAGTATCGCCGTGGAACCCGTTGGGTCATAGTCCGGGGCCACCTCGACAAGGTCTATCCCAACGATCTCGTGCCGCTCCGCCGCGGCCTGCAACAGTTCCAGTACCTCGTAATAGAGAAAGCCGCCGTGCGAGGGTGTGCCGGTGCCCGGCGCGATGGAGGGGCAGAAGGCATCGATGTCGATGGTCACGTAGAGCCGAGCGCCGATCGGCACGTGTGACAGCACGCCGCGCGTGCCCATCTCGCGCGCCTGCCGCACCGAGATGATGTCGGCCCCCATGGCGCGGGCGTCCTCGTAGCCCTCGCGTGCGGTGGAACTGACGTTGCGGATGCCCACCTGCGTGAGGCCCGTGACGTAATCCTTCTCCGCCGCGCGCCGCATCGGATTGCCGTGGCCGTGCCGCACCCCGTGGCGCACGTCGACGAAATCCAGATGCGCGTCGATCTGCAGGATATGAATGTCACCCTGTCCGTCGAAGGCGCGGATGCAGGGGATGTTGATCGAATGATCGCCGCCGATCACAACGGGTAGGGCGGCGGCGTCAAGGATCGCGCGTACGCCGGCCTCGATATTGGCATGGCTGCCTTCGGTATCTGTATGGATGATATCCGCATCGCCGATGTCGACGATTGTCACATCCCCCGGCAGGTAGGTGACATCGTCCTCGTGATCGTAGGCTCCCGCATGGCCGAAGCTGAAAAGTGTCGAGGCCTCGCGCACCGCGCGCGGTCCGAAACGCGCGCCCGAGCGCCATTGCGTGCCCGCATCGAAAGGCGCGCCTAGGATCGCCACATCTGCGTCCAGCGCGGCCCAGTCGGGCTCGTAGGGGCGCTTGCCAAAGGTCGAGATGCCCACGAAGGGCAGGTTGAGCCGCCCAGCATCGTATCCGTGATCCGCCATCGTCCGCCTCCCTTGCCCCGCAGCTTTCCCCAAAGGGGCGTCCAATACAAGCGCGCCGGGCCGAATGGCCCTTTCCATCCGGCCCCCGGCGTGAGATAGGAAAGCGCCAAATGAACCCATGCTGCGAGGTGCGATGATGGAGATTCGTGAGGCTCTTACCTTTGACGATGTATTGCTGGTCCCCGGCGCCTCCTCGGTGATGCCCTCGACCGCTGACACGCGCACCTTCGTCACCAGCTCCATCGCGCTCAACATTCCGCTTCTGAGTTCGGCCATGGACACGGTTACCGAAAGCCGCATGGCCATCGCCATGGCGCAGGCCGGCGGCATGGGCGTGGTGCACCGCAACCTGACGGTCGAGGAACAGGCCCGAGAGGTGCGTCGCGTGAAACGTTTCGAAAGCGGGATCGTCTATAACCCGATCACCCTGCGCCCCGATCAGACGCTGGCCGACGCCAAGGCGCTTCAGGAGCGTTACAATGTGACCGGTTTTCCGGTGGTCGATGAAAAGGGCCGGGTCGTCGGGATCGTGACGAACCGCGACATGCGTTTTGCCCAGGATGACGCCACGCCGGTGAAGGTGATGATGACCTCGGACAAGCTCGCCATCCTGCAAGAGCCTGCCGACCGGGGCGAGGCGCTGAGCCTTATGAAATCGCGCCGGATCGAGAAGCTGCTGGTGACCGATGGCAATGGCAAGCTGACCGGGCTTCTGACGCTGAAGGATTCCGAGCAATCGGTCCTGAACCCCACGGCCTGCAAGGACGACCTCGGGCGCCTGCGGGTTGCTGCGGCGACAACTGTGGGGGATGCGGGGTTCGAGCGGTCCGAAGCGCTGGTGGATGCGGGTGCGGACATGATCGTGATCGACACCGCCCATGGCCATTCCGAAGGCGTCGCACTGGCCGTCAAACGGGCCAAGACGCTCAGCAACGAAGTGCAGGTCGTGGCGGGCAACGTCGCCACCGCCGAAGCCACGCGTGCCCTGATCGACGCCGGTGCGGATGCGGTGAAGGTGGGTATCGGGCCGGGCTCGATCTGCACCACCCGTATGGTGGCGGGCGTTGGTGTGCCGCAACTGACCGCAATCATGGATTGCGCGGCAGCGGCGGGTGACATACCGGTCATTGCAGACGGCGGCATCAAGTTCTCGGGCGATTTCGCCAAGGCCATCGCGGCGGGAGCCTCCTGCGCCATGGTCGGCTCGATGATCGCCGGAACGGATGAAAGCCCCGGAGAAGTCATTCTTTATCAAGGCCGTAGCTTCAAATCCTACCGTGGTATGGGCAGTCTGGGTGCCATGGCAAGCGGCTCTGCCGACCGGTATTTCCAGAAGGACGCGGCAAGCGACAAGCTCGTGCCGGAGGGGATCGAGGGGCAAGTGCCCTACAAGGGCAGCGCAGGTGCGGTGATCCACCAGCTGGTCGGCGGTCTGCGCGCGGCCATGGGCTATACCGGCTGCGCGACGGTCGCGGAGATGCGTAAGAACTGCAACTTCGTCAAGATCACCGGTGCGGGTCTCAAGGAAAGTCATGTGCATGACGTTCAGATCACCCGCGAGAGTCCGAACTACCGGATCGGGTAGGTCGGTGATTTTTTGCAATAGGTTGTGCGACATACTTCATGTTTTAGGTGAAGTATGACCCCCGGTGCGCGGGTCGCGGCGGCCATCGAGGTTCTGACGGATATGGCCGAGGGGGCCGCCGCCGAACAGGCGCTGACCCGCTGGGCACGGCGCAGCAGGTTCGCTGGCTCGAAGGACCGCGCGGCGGTACGGGATCATGTCTTCGACGTACTGCGGCGCAGACGTTTGGCCGCCCATCACGGAGGGGACGAGGGCCCACGTAACCTGATGATCGGTCTATTGCACCTCCAAGGGGAGATCTTGGGTGACCTGTTCTCCGGCGAGGGACATGCGCCCAGCCCGCTCGGGAAGGCCGAGGCGCCCTTGGTCTCGGAACCGACAGACAGGGCGGTGGCGTGGAATCTTCCTGACTGGCTCGTGCCGAAGTTCGAGGAAAGCCTGGGGGAGAACGCGGAGGCGGCCGCGCTGGCGCTCACCGAACGCGCGCCGGTTACCCTGCGGATCAACACTGGCAAGACAACCCGCAGCGACGCGATGCACCTGCTTGCATCGGAAGGCGTTGAAACGCGAGAGAACAGGCTTTGCGCTACCGCGCTCACCGTGACAAAAGGTGCGCGCAAGATACGGAACACAAAGGCTTTTCTCGATGGTCTTGTCGAGTTGCAGGACGCGGCAAGCCAGGCGGTGGTTGCTGCCCTGCCGGCAGGCGGGCGGGTCCTGGACTATTGTGCCGGGGGCGGTGGCAAGGCCCTCGCGCTTGCTGCGGATCCTGCGCGTGACGTCTTTGCCCATGACGTCGATCCGGGCCGCATGCAGGATCTTGCACCGCGTGCCGCGCGGGCGGGGGTCCGGATCTCCGAGGTGCAAGGCCCGGCCCTGAAGCGTGAGGCCCCCTTCGACACGGTGCTCTGCGATGCGCCCTGTTCAGGGTCAGGCGCATGGCGCCGTGCGCCCGAAGGCAAATGGACGCTGAGCCCGGAGAGGCTTGCGGAACTCACCACCATTCAGGACGGCATTCTGGACGAAGCTGTGGAGCTGGTGACCTTCGATGGCCTGCTGGCCTATGCCACCTGTTCGGTTTTGAGAGACGAGAACGAGGCGCGCATTGCTGCCTTCCTTGAGCGTCACACGGATTGGCGACAGGTTTTCGAGCGGCGATTTCATGTCGGCCCCGAGGGGGACGGCTTCTATACTGCACACTTGATACGCGCATCCTAAAATGCATAATCAATTTAAACGTGCATAACAGCCATGGTTAAAGGCTGCTTAACCCTTCTTGCGCGTAATGAGGCCGAGATTCGCCAGAACCGGGAGCAGCTTCTTGCAGGATATCGCGTCGGCCAGCACCGAGGAACCGCGCATTGCAGCGACCGGCTCGCGGCAGGGAAGCTGGACATTGGCGGTCGGGGTGTTCCTTGTCGCGCTGGCGCTTGTCTCGCCGCATCGATTGCTGACGATGGGTTTGACGACCGCAGGATTGACGCTGGTCTTGCTGGGGGCATTTCTGTCCCTGCGCCATTTCCTCCTTGCCCAGCGCCGTGAGAACGAGCTGGCGGTGATCGGCGACTTCATCCGCCGCGACGCGACGCCGAGCGTTATCACAAACGCCGAGGGCCGAATAGTCGGGGGGAATCCGGCAGCGGCCCGGCAATATGACCTCCAGGCACACCCAACGCTTGCGGGCGCGCTTCAGGGGGCATTCGCCAATCCCGGGGCCATCCTTTACCGTCTGCAGACCCACGCTCACGGGACCGGGTCGGCGCAGGAGGATGTTTTTACCCGTTCCGGCCACGTCCAGATCAGCGTGCATGAAGTGACCGAGAACGCCTATGTCTGGCGTATCGAGAAGATCGCGGAACGCGCGGGGCCGAAGGCGGTCCAGGAAAGCCAGCTCTTGCCGATGATCATGGTGGGGCGGACCGATGCGATCCTCTTCATGAATGACGCGGCGCGGGCGCTGGCGGGCGGGCGGATCAAGGGGATCGACCGGCTCTTCACCTCTCTGCCGGTGGAACCGGGGACGGTCACTCAGATCACCACCCCAGAGGGGCGCCGCGACGTCATGGTGGTCGAAGTGCCAGCCGGGGCTGGGCGCCGCGCCCTCTACGTGCTGCCGCCGCCCGCGCAGTCTTCGGTGCCCACAGGCACGGCCCATGGCTGGCAGGCGTTTCAGGACCTGCCCGTTCCACTGATCAAGATCGCACCCGACGGCACGGTTCAATCCTTCAACCGGATGGCGGCCACGCTGATTGGCGTGGCCCTCGCGAAGGATGTGCATCTCAGTCACCTGATGGAAGGGCTGGGACGGTCGATCGGCGATTGGATCACCGACACGCTGGACAGTCGTGTGGCACAAAAGTCCGAGTTCCTGCGTCTCAGACGCACCGACATGGAAGCTTATGTGCAGGTGGTGCTGAACCGCATCACCGAAGGCGGCAAGTCCGCGTTGATTGCCGTGCTGCACGACGCGACGGAGCTCAAGACGCTCGAAGCGCAGTTTGTGCAAAGCCAGAAAATGCAGGCCATCGGCCAGCTGGCGGGCGGGGTGGCCCATGATTTCAACAATCTGCTGACGGCCATCTCGGGTCATTGCGATCTGCTGCTTCTGCGTCATGACCAGAGCGACCCCGACTATGGTGACCTGGTGCAGATCAACCAGAACGCCAACCGTGCGGCTTCGCTCGTCGGACAGCTTCTGGCGTTCTCCCGCAAACAGACCCTCCGGCTTGAGACGATCGATATGCGCGACACCCTGGCCGATCTCACGCATCTGCTGAACCGCCTGGTCGGCGAAAAGATTACCCTCACGCTCAGCCACGATCCGATGCTGAAACCCGTGCGCGCCGACAAACGGCAGCTGGAACAGGTCCTGATGAACCTCGTCGTCAACGCCCGCGACGCGATGCCCGCGGGGGGCGAGATCAGGATCACCACGGAATACGTAGAGCTTGCCGAGCCGCTCGAGCGCGACAGGGTGACCGTGCCATCGGGCGCCTACGTGGCGGTCAGGGTCAGCGACGACGGCGCGGGGATATCTCCCGACAAGCTGCAGAAGGTGTTCGAACCCTTCTACACCACCAAGCGCACGGGCGAGGGCACGGGGCTTGGCCTGTCGACCGCCTACGGTATCGTCAAGCAAAGCAGCGGTTACATCTTTGTCGACTCGGTGCTGGGCCAGGGCACGACATTCGTGCTCTACTTCCCGGTCTACGAAACCAAGCCGCCCAAGCCCGCAGACCCCGCGGTCAGCCGCGCGCTTGCCCCGGCAGCGCACGAAGACGGTGTGATCCTGCTGGTCGAGGACGAGGCACCGGTGCGTGCCTTTGCCAGCCGCGCCTTGCGCCTGCGCGGCTACACCGTGCTGGAAGCAGATTCGGCCGAGACGGCGCTCAAGACGCTGGAGGACGAGACGCTCAACATCGACGTCTTCGTAACTGATGTCATCATGCCCGGTATGGACGGTCCCAGCTGGGTGCGCGAAGCACTGAAACACCGGCCCGACGTTCGGGTGGTGTTCGTGTCGGGCTACGCCGAGGACAGTTTCGGCGAGGAACAGACCAAGATCCCCAATTCCGTTTTCCTGCCGAAACCCTTTTCTCTCACCGATCTTACCGAGACCGTGCAAAGCCAGCTGCACTGATGCGGCTTTGTTTCAGGGGATCGACCCGTAGAGGGCGAATTCCTCGGCGTATTTGCGCCTGAGGCGCGCTTCGACGTCCGCGGACAGCCGCAGATCCATCTCGGGAGAGACGTTCTCGCGCTTCAAATTCAGCGTCACCCCAAGCCGATCCTCCAGAAAGTCGATGAGGCGTGGCTGGTCTTCGTAGCGGAAATGATGGGTGATTCCGGTGCCGTTGGGCTGGGTCTTCATGAACTGTGCCTGACTGCCTACATCCGCGAAGCCGGGTTTGTTGCCCTTCATGTAGGCCAGAACGAAGTCGTCGAAGCTGATCCCCTTTGTGCTGTTGGGCTTGCCCTCCATGAAGGGGCGCTGGCGGTAGCGGTACCAGCTGCCCAGCCAGGAGATCGGCTCGCGCATCACGGCCATCAGCTCCATCTCGGCGGTGCAAACCTTTTCGAACATCGGCCGGATGAATCGGTTGTAGCGATAGACAGGGGCGTGCTTGAGCATTGGCGGTTCGGTGATGACCATGTCCGCGCGCGCAGCGAGGGCTGTCTCATAGGCCGTCGAACCGGTTTTGGGTACGGCCAGGAAGGCAAGACGTTCCTTATAAAAAACAAGCATTTGCCAATATCCTTTCCGTCTGCGCCAGGCTTTAGCGATACCGTAAACCACTTCTTAACCAAAACAGGAAAAGGATGGGACCGGAAGAATTATATTGAAATGTTTTCATTTTGGTCCCATACGGAACATTAGCAGAACATAATGGCTAACGGTGAGCGATTGCCCAAGGCCTGACACTATGACACTAAAGGAACAGGCACATGGCAACGGCAGATCTTTTGACAATGGACAGCAAGAAATCGGCGGAGAAGCAGAAGGCGCTCGACAGCGCCCTGGCGCAGATCGAGCGCCAATTCGGCAAGGGCTCGATCATGAAACTGGGCCAGGAGGGGGCGATCCAGGACATCAAGGCCAGCTCCACCGGCTCTCTCGGCCTCGACATCGCGCTGGGGATCGGCGGCCTGCCCATGGGGCGGATCGTGGAGATTTATGGCCCCGAAAGCTCGGGCAAGACGACGCTGACGCTGCATTGCGTGGCCGAACAGCAGAAGGCGGGCGGTGTCTGTGCCTTCGTCGACGCCGAGCACGCGCTTGACCCGCAATATGCCCGCAAGCTGGGTGTGGACATTGATGAATTGCTCATTTCACAGCCCGACACAGGTGAACAGGCGCTTGAGATCACCGATACGCTGGTGCGTTCAGGTGCGGTGAACATGGTCATCGTGGATTCGGTCGCGGCCCTCACGCCGAAATCCGAGCTTGAGGGCGACATGGGCGACAGCTCCGTCGGTGTGCAGGCCCGCCTCATGAGCCAGGCAATGCGCAAGCTGACAGGCTCCATTGCACGCAGCAACTGCATGGTGATCTTCATCAACCAGATTCGCATGAAGATCGGCGTCATGTTCGGCTCGCCCGAGACGACGACGGGGGGCAACGCGCTGAAGTTCTACTCTTCCGTCCGGCTCGACATCCGCCGTATCGGAGCGCTGAAGGATCGCGACGAAGTGGTGGGTAACGCTACGCGTGTGAAGATCGTCAAGAACAAGGTGGCACCGCCCTTCAAGCAGGTGGAATTCGACATCATGTACGGCGAGGGTATCTCCAAGATGGGCGAGTTGCTCGATCTTGGGGTCAAGGCCGGTGTGGTTGAGAAGTCCGGCGCCTGGTTCTCCTACGGGGATGAGCGGATCGGCCAGGGCCGGGAGAACGCCAAGCAGTTCCTCAAGGAAAACGAGGCCATGGCGCGCGAGATCGAGGACAAGATCCGCGCGGCCCACGGGCTCGACTTTGCCGGTTCGGAGGACGACGACATCGACATTCTCGAGGCCTGATCGGACCGAGAGGCCGCTACCACAGGAAATCACCAAGGCGCAGCCTCCGCTGCGCCTTTTTCCATTGCCGCCACCCATGGACACCCCTTGTCCGCGGGTCTATTTGATGCAGACTATTTCTGCCCCGGAAGGCCCGACCCATGATGACGCTGAACGAGATCCGCTCCACATTCCTGTCCTACTTCGAAAAGCAGGGACATGCGGTGGTGCCATCGAGCCCGCTGGTGCCGCGCAACGACCCGACGCTGATGTTCACCAACTCGGGTATGGTGCAGTTCAAGAACCTCTTCACCGGAGCCGAGACGCGCGACTACGTCCGCGCCACCACGGCCCAGAAATGCGTGCGGGCAGGGGGCAAGCACAATGACCTCGACAATGTCGGCTACACCGCGCGGCATCATACGTTCTTTGAGATGCTGGGGAACTTCAGCTTTGGCGACTATTTCAAGGCCGAGGCCATCGCCTTTGCCTGGGAGCTGCTGACGAAGGATTTCGGCATCGACGCCAGCCGCCTGCTGGTCACGGTCTATCACACCGATGACGAGGCGGCAAACATCTGGAAAAAGGTCGCGGGCCTGCCGGATGAGCGCATTATCCGTATTCCGACCGACGACAATTTCTGGCGGATGGGCCCCACCGGTCCCTGCGGGCCCTGTACCGAGATATTTTACGACCACGGCGACCACATCCCCGGCGGCCCTCCGGGCAGCCCGGAGGAAGACGGTGACCGTTTCATCGAGATATGGAACATCGTGTTCATGCAGAACGAGCAGTTCGAGGACGGCTCGATGCGGCCGCTCGACATGCAGTCGATCGACACCGGCATGGGGCTGGAGCGGATCGGGGCGCTGCTGCAAGGCAAGCATGACAATTACGATACCGATACGATGCGCGCGCTGATCGAGGCGTCGGGGCATGCGCTGTCGGTCGATCCATTCGGAAAGGGGAACGTGCATCACCGGGTGATCGCGGACCATTTGCGCTCGACCTCTTTCCTCATTGCGGATGGGGTGATGCCGTCGAACGACGGGCGCGGCTATGTGCTGCGCCGGATCATGCGCCGGGCGATGCGCCATGCGCATCTTCTGGGGGCGAAGGCTCCGCTGATGCACCGTCTCGTACCCGCGCTGGTTCAGCAGATGGGCAGTGCCTATCCGGAGCTGGGGCAGGCCCAGAAACTGATCACCGAGACGCTGAAACTGGAAGAGACCCGCTTCAAGCAGACGCTGGAGCGCGGGCTGAAGCTGCTCGAGGACGAAGTGTCGGGCCTGCCTGAGGGTGCGAACCTTCCGGGGGAGGCGGCCTTCAAGCTTTACGACACCTACGGATTTCCATTGGACCTTACCCAGGACGCGCTGCGCGAGCAGGGGCGCGGCGTGGATACCGAAGGGTTCGATGCGGCCATGGCCGAACAGAAGGCGAAGGCACGTGCCGCCTGGGCCGGGTCGGGCGAGGCGGCGGACGCGACCGTCTGGTTCGACGTGGCGGACAAGCACGGTACGACGGACTTCCTGGGCTACGAGCTGGAGACCGCCGAAGGCCAGATCGTGGCCATCGTTGCGGACGGCGCGCTGATCGAGAGCGCCAAGGCGGGCGACGCGGTTCAAGTCGCCCTGAACCAGACGCCTTTCTACGCGGAATCCGGTGGTCAGATCGGGGATAGCGGGATTGTCCGCACCGAGACCGGCAAGATCGAGGTTGAAGACACCCGCAAGGCCGCCGGCGTCTTTGCCCATATCGGCAAGGTCATCGAAGGAACGATCGAGCGCGGCCAGGCGGCGGTGCTTGAGGTCGACCATGCACGGCGCACGGCGATCCGCGCGAACCACTCCGCCACGCACCTGCTGCACGAGGCCCTGCGCGGGACTCTGGGGGATCACGTGGCGCAGCGCGGCTCGCTGAATGCAGCCGACCGTCTGCGCTTCGATTTCAGCCACACAAAGGCGTTGGCCACCGAGGAGCTGGCGCGCGTCGAGGGCGAGGTCAACGCGTATATCCGTCAGAACAGCCCGGTAGAGACCCGGATCATGACGCCGGACGATGCCCGCGCGATCGGCGCGCAGGCGCTTTTCGGCGAGAAATATGGGGACGAGGTGCGCGTGGTGTCGATGGGGCGCGCGGAAGGATCAGGCAAGGGCGCGGACAAAAGTACCTATTCGATCGAGCTTTGCGGCGGCACCCATGTCCGGCAGACGGGCGACATCGGGGCCTTCGTCCTATTGGGCGACAGTGCCAGCAGCGCGGGCGTGCGCCGGATCGAGGCGTTGACCGGTGCCGAGGCGCTTGGCTGGCTCCGTGATCAGCAGGCCGCGCTCGCGGGTGTGGCAGAGACGCTCAAGGCATCCGCCTCCGACGTGCCGCAGCGCGTCAAGGCGCTGCTGGATGAGCGCAAATCGCTGGCCAATGAGGTGGCGCAGCTGCGCCGTGAGCTGGCGATGGCGGGCGGTGGCGGTGCCTCGGGCACCGAGGTCAAGGACATTGGTGGCGTGAAATTCATCGCGCAGGTGCTTCAGGGCGTGACAGGCAAGGACCTGCCAGCCCTCATTGACGAGCACAAGACCAGCCTTGGTTCCGGCGCAGTGCTGCTGATCGCGGACACCGGCGGCAAGGCAGCTGTTGCGGGGGGCGTGACCAATGATCTGACGGACAAGCTGTCGGCGGTCGATATGGTCAAGGCCGCCGTGGCGGAACTTGGCGGCAAGGGCGGAGGCGGTCGTCCGGACATGGCGCAGGGCGGCGGTGCCTCAACCGAGAACGCGGATGCGGCGATTGCCGCTGCCGAGAACATTCTGAAAGGATAAGGCGATGGGCGCACTCTGGATTGCACATGTAACGGTCACGGACGAAGAGGCCTACAAGAAGTATGCCGCGGGCGCGACCGAGGCGATAGCCGCGCATGGCGGTGAGTTCATTGCGCGCGGCGGCCGTTTCGTTCAGCTGGAAGGCAAGGCGCGTCCGCGCAACGTGGTGGCCCGCTTTCCTGACGTCGAGACGGCAGAAAAATGCTATCATTCAGAGGCGTATCAGGCGGCGCTCAACCATGCGCGCGGCGCGTCCGAGCGTGAGCTGCTGATCGTCGAAACGACCGAGTAACCTGAATGACAGCCGCGCATGTTCTGCCGGTTCTGATGCTGGTCGCCTCCAACGTTTTCATGACGGTGGCGTGGTACGGGCATCTCAAGTTTCCGACGGCAGCGCTCTGGCTCGTGGTGCTGGTCAGCTGGAGCATCGCGCTGATCGAATATGCTCTGGCAGTTCCTGCCAATCGACTTGGGCATACAGTCTATTCGACGGCTCAGCTCAAGACCATGCAAGAGGTGATCACGCTGGTGGTCTTCGCGGGCTTTTCGGTCCTGGTTCTGAAGGAGCAGCTAACGCTGAACCACCTGATCGGCTTTGGCTGCATTGCCCTTGGGGCGTGGTTCGTGTTCCGGGGTCCGTTTTAAGACCCCGGAAAGGCTGCTTAGCTCGCCTTGGCCATCCGTTTGCGTTCATGCGGATCAAGGAAGCGCTTGCGCAGTCGGATCGCGTTTGGTGTAACCTCAACGAGTTCATCTTCGTTGATATAGGCGATCGCCTCTTCCAGCGACAGGTTCATCGGCGTCGTCAGGCGCACCGCCTCGTCCGAACCGGAGGCGCGGATGTTGGTCAGCTTCTTGCCCTTGAGCGGGTTCACTTCCAGATCGTTGTCGCGGGAATGTTCGCCAATGATCATGCCGGTATAGACGTCCGCCTGTGCGCCGATCATCATCTTGCCGCGCTCTTCGAGGTTCCAGAGCGCGTAGGCGACCGAGGTGCCGTTCTCCATCGAGATCAGCACACCCGCGCGACGTCCGGGGATCGGGCCCTTGTGCGGTGCCCAGCTGTGGAAGACGCGATTCAGCACGCCGGTGCCGCGTGTATCGGTAAGGAATTCGCCATGATAGCCGATCAATCCGCGCGAGGGGACAAGGGCGACGATTCGCGTCTTGCCTGCGCCGGCGGGTTTCATTTCGACCAGCTCGCCCTTGCGGGGGCCGGTGATCTTTTCAATCACGGCACCGGCGTAGTCGTCATCGACGTCGATGGTCGCTTCCTCGATGGGTTCGTGACGGACGCCGTCGATATCCTGGAAAAGTACCTGCGGGCGGGAAATCGACAGCTCGAACCCTTCGCGGCGCATGTTCTCGATCAGGACGCCCATTTGCAATTCGCCCCGGCCCGCGACTTCGAAGGCCTCGCCGCCGGACGTGTCGCTCACTTTGATGGCGACGTTGCTCTCGGCTTCTTTCAAAAGCCGTTCACGGATCACGCGGGACTGCACCTTCTTGCCGTCCCGGCCCGCCAGCGGGCTGTCGTTGATGCCGAAGGTCACGGTGATGGTGGGCGGGTCAATGGGCTGCGCCGGGATCGCCTCGGTCACCGCCGTGTCGGCCAGCGTATCGGCCACGGTGGCCTTGGTCATACCCGCGATGGAGACGATGTCGCCTGCCTCGGCCATCTCGATGGCGGTCTGCTCCAGGCCACGGAAGGCGAGGATTTTCGTTGCGCGGAAGTTCTCGATCAGCTTGCCATCGCGGGACATGGCCTTGATCGTCTGGCCGGCCTTTAAGGTGCCGGACTCGACACGACCCGTCAGCATGCGGCCGAGAAACGGATCGGCGCTGAGCGTGGTGGCCAACATTGTGAACGGTTCGTCGAGCCGCGCAAGCTGGGTCGGGGCGGGGACGTGGCTGATAATCAGGTCAAACAGCGCGTCGAGGTTGGCGCGCGGGCCGTCAAGCTCATGGTCCGCCCAGCCTGAGCGGCCCGAGGCGTACATATGCGGGAAATCGAGCTGTTCTTCGGAGGCGTCGAGATTAGCGAAAAGGTCGAAACACTCGTCAAGCGCGCGGTCGGGCTCCGCATCCGGCTTGTCCACCTTGTTCAGCACCACGATGGGGCGCAGCCCCAGCTTTAGCGCCTTGGATGTCACGAATTTTGTCTGCGGCATCGGCCCTTCTGCGGCATCGACCAGCAAGACAACGCCGTCAACCATCGAGAGGATACGCTCCACCTCACCGCCGAAATCGGCGTGGCCGGGGGTGTCCACGATATTGATCCGCGTGCCCTTCCACTCAACCGAAGTGGGCTTCGCAAAGATGGTGATCCCGCGCTCGCGCTCCAGGTCGTTGCTGTCCATCGCACGCTCGGTGGTCGCCTGGTTCTCGCGGTAGGTACCCGATTGCTTGAGCAATTCGTCCACCAGCGTGGTCTTGCCGTGGTCGACGTGAGCGATAATTGCGATGTTGCGCAGGTCCATGGGATCAGCCTTTGTCAGGAAGTTGGGCAGCGCTTACCGTGCACCCGCAGCAAAGGCCAGCGAAAAGCGTTACGCCGCTGCGTCGCTGTGCTCCTCGCGCCCGGCGTCGACCGATCCGCCGTTCAGCGTCAGCGGTTCTTTGAACGTCATCGTGCGATAGGGGAAGGGAATTTCGATACCTGCTTCGTCCAGCGCCCGTTTGACCGCCGCGATCACCTTGTCGCGGCTGGAACGGATGTCGATGGGGCGTGAGCCGGTCCACCAGGTGATTTCGAAGTTGATGGAGCTATCGGCAAACTCCTGGGCAAAGATCTCGACATCGCAGACATCGTCCCGGACGGAGTCGACATTGCGCACGGCCCTGGCGATGATGTCGCGTGCCCGATCCACGTCCTCCCCGTATGCGACACCGCAAATCACGGTTGTGCGCCGCACGTCCTTGGCGGTGCGGATCGTCACCGGGTTCTTAAAGAACATGGCGTTCGGTGCCACGACAAGCTGTCCGTCTGTCTGGCGCACGTGGGTATCGCGGATGGTGATTTCCTCGACCTGGCCCTCGATATCCTCGCAGTCGATGTAGTCGTCGATCGAGAAAGGTTCCCGGATCAGCAGCAGCACGCCTGCAAGGAAATTTTCGAACACGTTCTTGAAGGCAAACCCAATCGCTACGCCGCCGACGCCCAGCGCCGTGAGCGCGCGGCCGGGGGTGATCGTCGGAAAGGCGATGGTCACAGCGATCAGCACCCCAAAAAGCCACAGCCCGACGGTGGCCAGCATCACCACCACCTCGACCAGCGCCCGCCGCATCCGCGCACGCCTCAGCATCTTCGGCAAGAGCCAGTTCAAAGCCCTGGCAAGGCCCCAGACAAACAGGAGAAAGACAAGCGCCAGCACGAGTTGCGGGAGAACTTGCCAGAAGCCTGTCGCGTAGGTTTCGAGTTGCGCGCGCAGCGGTTCGGGCAGCGACGCCCAGGTGTTTTTGAGAAATTCGAACATGCCGGGCGAACGCGCCAGCCATCTATTGGTTCCGGATCAGTGGCTGGTCGAGGTAGAAAACAGATGGATGACCAGAATACCGCCGATGATCAAGGCGAGCCCGAGCAAGGCCGCGATATCAAGCTTTTGCCCGAAAAGTACGAAGCCGATGAGCGCGATCAGCACGATGCCGAGCCCCGACCAGATGGCGTAGACGACCCCTACCGGCATGAACTTGAGCGCGATGGACATGAAATAAAAGGACATCGCGTAGAAGCACAGGACGCCCACCGACGGCCAGAGCCGCGTAAATTGCTGGGAAGCCTGCAGGGCCGTCGTGCCAAGCGTCTCGGTCACAATCGCGAGGAAAAGCCAGATGTAGTGGGTGGGCATTCTCTGTCCTTTCAAAGCGGCAGGGCGGTGGTTTCCTTGATCTCTTCCATTACGAAGCTGGCCGAGACGTCCGAGAGGGGTACCTTGCCGATCAGGGTCTGGTAAAGCCTGTCGTACCCCGCCATATCCGCAACCTGAGCCCGGATCAGATAGTCCAGATCGCCCGACATGCGGTAGACGCCCATGATCTCGGGGATTGTCCTCACCGCCGTTGAGAATGTCTTGAGCCAGTCCGCCGCATGGGCGTTGGTGCGCACCTGGATGAAGACCGTTAGGCCCAGGCCCAGCGCCTTTGGGTCAAGCAGCGTTACCCGCCCCCGGATCACGCCCGCCTTTTCGAGCGCGCCGATGCGTCGCCAGCAGGCATTGCGCGACAGGCCCACCTTGTCTCCGATGGTTTCCAGAGATTGCGCCGCATCGCGTTGCAATTCGTCGAGGATACGGCGGTCTATGTCATCAAAATTCTTCATGATATCAAAAATATTGGGAAATCATCCCAACATCAATTCATTTCTTGCGATCTTTGGGAAAACATCTCGCTTCCGCTTGGGTAATCTGTTCCAAATCACGCTACCAAGGAGAGCAGCCCGATGTTTGCCCGTGTATTCCTCGATCATCCCGCCAAGGTCGATGAGACCTTTTTCGAGCATATGTTCTTTGCCCTGAAGTTCGCAGCACTGCTCTTTGCCGCCGCCGGCGCTGCACTTGTGCACGCATTGGTTCCCTGTCTGTTCGAAAAGACCGCCAGCACGATCATCGCGCGTCTCTACGAGCGCACGAAGAACCGCGGCAAGTAGACATGTGCCGCTGGGCCGCCTGGCAGGGCGCACCGCTATTTCTGAGCGAAATTCTGACCGCGCCCGCGCATTCGCTGATCCATCAGTCGCGCGATGCCAGCGAATGCAAGACGGCGATCAACGGCGATGGCTTTGGTCTCGCCTGGTACGACCGGCGTCCGACGCCGGGCCTTTACCGTGACGTCTATCCCGCGTGGTCCGATCCCAACCTGCGCTCGATCGCCGATCAGGTTCAGGCGCGGCTCTTCATGGCCCATGTGCGGGCCTCCACGGGCACAGCGACCAGCCGCAACAATTGCCATCCCTTCGTGCATGGCATCTGGAGCTTCATGCACAACGGACAGGTCGGCGGTTTCGAGCGGTTCCGCAAGGCGGCCGACATGATGATAGACGACGCCCACTACGCCCATCGCAAGGGTGCCACGGACAGCGAGGCGCTGTTTCTTGTCGCCTGCGGCATGGGGCTCGAAAGCGATCCAAAAGGTGCCATGGAGCGGGCGGTTGCCGCCTTCGAGGCCAAGTCGCGCGCGACAGGAACGACGCCACATATGCGTCTGGCTGCCGCCCTGTCGGATGGTGACACCCTCTATGCCATCCGGTATGCCTCGGACGATCACGCGCCGTCGCTCTATTACCGGTGGAACGCGGTTTGGCAGGGATGGTCAGTCGTCTCCGAACCTTTTGAGACCGCGGGCGAGGGCTGGACGGAGGTGCCGAAGGGCAGCTTCTGCCGCTTCACCCCCACCGAGGTCGAGGTCAGCCCCTTCGATGCATCCACCTCGCTGGAAAAGGCCGCCTGAGGGGTCAGCCTGCAAGCGCTTTGTCGAGGTTCTCGTCGACTTTCTCGAGAAACCCCATGGTGGTCAGCCATTTCTGATCCGGACCCACCAACAGGGCGAGGTCCTTGGTCATGAAGCCTGACTCAACGGTGTCGATCACGACGCGCTCCAGCGTCTCGGCAAAACGTGTCAATGCGTTGTTCTCGTCCAGCTTGGCCCGGTGCTTCAGCCCTCCGGTCCAGGCAAAGATCGATGCGATGGAATTCGTCGAGGTCGCTTCGC
The DNA here is from genome assembly GCF_040811725.1 of Sulfitobacter sediminis. Classification (NCBI taxonomy): domain Bacteria; kingdom Pseudomonadati; phylum Pseudomonadota; class Alphaproteobacteria; order Rhodobacterales; family Roseobacteraceae; genus Sulfitobacter; species Sulfitobacter sediminis. The sequence continues at coordinate 12,112 of NZ_JBFNXX010000025.1, read as the reverse complement.
CCGCCTGATGTTGCCGGTAGTGGCGGGTCACGGTGCCATGCGCCGCCTCCGCCTCGACGATCTTTCCGTCCGGCGTCATCAGTTGCGAGGTCATCAGACCGAGCGAGCCAAACCCCTGTGCCACCGTGTCCGACTGCACGTCGCCATCGTAGTTCTTGCAGGCCCAGACAAACCCACCGTTCCACTTCATCGCGCAGGCGACCATGTCGTCGATCAGCCGGTGTTCGTACCAGATGCCCTTCTCCTTGAAGGCGTCGGCGAATTCCTCGTCAAAGATCTGCTGGAAGATCTCGAGGAACCGTCCGTCGTACTGCTTGAGGATCGTGTTCTTGGTACTGAGGTACACGGGCCAGCCAAGGTTGAGCCCGTAGTTCAGCGAGGCGCGTGCGAAATCCCGGATTGAATCGTCAAGGTTGTACATCCCCATGTAAACGCCGGCCGAGGGTGCATCATAGACGTCCCGCTCGATAACCGTCCCGTCTTCGCCCACGAACTTCATGCTCAGCTTTCCGGGGCCGGGAAATTTCAGGTCCGTCGCCTTGTATTGGTCGCCAAAGGCATGGCGGCCGATCACGATGGGCTTGGTCCATCCCGGCACAAGCCGGGGCACGTTGCGGCAGATGATCGGCTGACGAAAGACCACGCCGCCCAGGATGTTGCGGATCGTGCCATTGGGCGATGGCCACATTTTCTTCAGCCCGAATTCCTCGACACGCGCCTCGTCCGGTGTGATGGTCGCGCATTTGACGCCGACGCCGTATTTCTTGATCGCCTCGGCAGCATCGACGGTGATCTGGTCGTTGGTATCGTCCCGAGCTTCTATCCCGAGGTCGTAGTATTTCAGGTCGATGTCGAGGTAGGGCAGGATCAGCTTTTGCTTGATGAAATCCCACATGATGCGGGTCATCTCGTCTCCGTCGAGGTCGACAACGGGGTTTTCTACCTTGATCCTGGACATCGTCTGCTCCCTCTGTGGATGTGGCGCTGCCTTGGTCTAACCGATCCCGGCCGGAAAGTAAGGCAAGATCGGGATCGGAACGTCAGACCGAGGGGCGGCTGGCGAAAAATTCGGCGATCCGCGCCCGCGCGTAGTCCCACAATGTCGGTGCGCCGATTGCAATTTTGCTGCCCACCCGCGCGTGAATTTGCTCTTCTGTCACCTCGAAGTCGGTCCAGCTTCCGCCGCCCGACTGCAGGTTCTGCATCGGTGGCTGGAACCGGTCGAGAGACTTCGCAAATCGGGCCGAGGGGGTTTCCGCGGCTTCAAATTCCTCCCAGATCGCGCGAAGTTCGTCGCGCAGGTCATTGGGAAGAAGTCCAAAAATACGATCAGCAGCGGCTTTCTCAAGCGCCTCCATCTGCGCGGTGTCATGATCGCCGAAGATGGGATTGTCGCCGGCGTCGATCTCAACCAGATCGTGCAGGATCAGCATCTTGATCACCAGATCAATGTCGACACCAGGCTCCGCGTGATCCCGCAGAACCAATGCGTAAAGCGTCAGATGCCAGGAGTGTTCGGCGGAATTCTCGTAGCGGTGATCGTCGCAGAGCTTTGTTCCGCGGACAATTGCCTTGAGCTTGTCCGCCTCGTTCAGGAACGCGATCTGGCTCTCCAGCCGCGCCAGCGGCGTCTCAGCCATTCCCACCTTCCTGCTGTTTCGCTACCCGGTGATCCTTGAGGGTCTTGCGCAAAAAGGCACGGCCCTGGTCGTTCGCCATCCGGGTCCGCACTGCGGTGAGGAAGGCTTCTTCCAGTGTTTGCGACGATGCGCCCAGCACGTCGCCCAGCTTCATGAACAACCGGTCCTCGCCGGTCTCGGCCTGAACGGCGAGACATTCTTCAGCCAGCTTGTTGGCCATTTCTACGACAACAGGATCGGCCATCAGCGGGTGTTCTCCGTCAGGCGACGCTTCACATAATCCGTCGTCGTGTTGATCAGCGTCTCCATATGCGGTTCTTCAAAGAAATGGCCCGCGCCCTCGACCTGGTGGTGGGTGATGGTGATGCCCTTCTGCTCATGCAGCTTGTTCACCAGATTGACCGTATCGGCAGGCGGCGCAACGCGGTCGGCGGTCCCGTTGATGATCAACCCGGAGGACGGGCAGGGGGCGAGGAAGCTGAAGTCGTACATGTTGGCCGGTGGCGAGACCGAGATGAAGCCCGTGATCTCGGGCCGGCGCATCAGCAACTGCATCCCGATCCACGCGCCAAAGGAAAAGCCCGCGACCCAGCAGTGCTTGGAATTGTTGTTCATCGACTGCAGGTAATCGAGCGCCGAGGCCGCGTCCGACAATTCGCCGATGCCCTGGTCATATTCCCCCTGCGACCGGCCCACGCCGCGGAAATTGAACCGGAGCACGGTGAAGCCCATGTTGTAGAAGGCGTAATGTAGATTATAGACCACCTTGTGGTTCATCGTCCCGCCGAACTGCGGATGCGGATGCAGCACAATGGCGATCGGCGCATCGCGTTCCTTCTGCGGATGATAGCGGCCTTCGAGGCGGCCTTCGGGACCGGGAAAAATAACCTCTGGCATGGGCGTCCTTGCGTCGTGGTTCCAAAGCGGCGCGAATAGTTGACGTATTCGGTCGGACACTTTAGAACGGTTCTAATCTTTGGGTCCGCGTCCTGTCGCGGTTTCCGTTTTCATCTATGCGCTTGAAGGGCCTGCGTCAATTGACGGGGGCGATATTAGGAGTTCGCGCCATGAAGCTGTCAACCAAGGGGCGCTATGCGATGGTGGCACTTGCCGATATCGCGCTTCAGCCCGGTGACGGTCTGGTATCGCTGGGAGATATTGCCGAGCGACAGTCGATCTCGCTGCCCTATCTGGAACAGCTTTTCGTCAAGCTGCGCAGGGCGGAGCTCGTTTCCTCGGTGCGGGGTCCAGGTGGGGGCTACCGGCTGGCACGGCCTGCTTCCGAAATCCGGGTTGTCGACATTCTGGCGGCGGTCGATGAGACGGTGGATGCGATGCACAAGGGGGCGGGGGCCTCCGGTGCGCTTTCGGGATCACGCGCGCAGTCGCTCACGAACCGGCTTTGGGAAGGGCTGAGTGCCCATGTCTACGTGTATCTGCACCAAACCCGGCTCTCGGACGTGATCCGCAATGATCTCGCACCCTGTCCCGCGGTGCCAAGCCTCTTTGCCGTGGTGGATGACGCGTGAGGGTCTACCTTGACCATAACGCGACAACGCCCCTGCGGCTCGAGGCGCGCGTGGCGATGCAGGCGGCGATGGATGTCATGGGCAATCCGTCTTCCGTCCATGCGGAAGGACGCGCGGCCAAGGCATTGATCGAGCGGGCCAGGGCGCAGGTGGCCGCCCTCGTCGGTTGCACCCGCGCACAGGTGATCTTCACCAGCAGCGCAACCGAGGCGGCGGCGCTGGCCGTGGCCCAGAAGGACCGCCACGGAGGGGGCTTTGCCGCTCTGCCGACGGAACACGATTGCATGCGCGTCTGGAGCGAGGTGGACATGCCCTCGGCCTTCGACAGCGCCGGCGCTTTCGATGCCTCCGCCTTTGATGCCGTCATTGGTGAGGCGCTGGTCGCGGTTTCCGCCGCTAACAGTGAAACCGGCGTCATGCTGCCCGACCGGTCCGTCGCGGCCCGGGCAGGCGCGGGACAGGCCGTGGTCTGCGACATCACCCAGATGGCCGGAAAGATGCCGATCCGCTTTGGCGACACAAAGCCCGCCTACGCAATCCTCTCCGCGCACAAGCTTGGCGGGCCGAAAGGTGTGGGCGCCTTCATCAACTTCACCGCGGACGATCCCACGCCGATCCTGCGCGGGGGCGGACAGGAAATGAACCGCCGTTCGGGGACCGAGAATGTCATCGGAATCGCCGGATTTGGGGCGGCGGCCGAAGCTGCTGCACAAGATGTGGCTTCGGGACGTTGGGACAGGGTTGCGGAACTTAGAAATATTCTAGAAAACGCACTTGAGGCTTCCGCAAAGAAGACTATTTTTGTCGGGAAAGGCGCGCCGCGTCTGCCAAACACCTCCTGCCTTATCGCGGAAGGCTGGAAAGGCGAGACACAGGTGATGCAGATGGACCTTGCTGGCTTCGCAATTTCGGCGGGGTCTGCCTGTTCCAGCGGCAAGGTCAAGGCCAGCACAGTTTTGCGGGCCATGGGATTTGACGAGGTCCAGGCATCCGGCGCGATCCGCGTGTCGCTGGGGCTGGAGACGACGAAAGAGGATGTGCTGCGCTTTGCCGATACATGGCTGGCAAAGCGCGAAAAGCACGAGCAACGGGCGGCCTGAGGCCGTTGAGGGAACAAGGGATCGAGATGTTGGATAATACCACCGTGAAAGAAGGCGAAAACGTCAAGGAAGGTGTCGATCAGGAAACCGTCGATGCCGTGCGCGAAGTGGGCGGCAAGTACAAATACGGCTGGTCCACCGACATCGAGATGGAATATGCGCCGAAAGGCCTGACCCCCGACATCGTGCGCCTGATCTCTGAGAAAAATGACGAGCCGGAGTGGATGACCATCTGGCGGCTCGAAGCCTATGAGCGCTGGCTGACCAAGGAAGAGCCCAAGTGGGCCATGGTCGACTATCCGGAGATCGACTTTCAGGAACAGTACTACTACGCCCGCCCCAAGAGCATGGAAGTGAAGCCCAAGTCCCTGGACGAGGTGGACCCAAAGCTGCTCGCCACCTACGAAAAACTGGGCATCCCGCTCAAGGAGCAGATGATCCTTGCGGGCGTCGAAGGGGCCGAGGCCGCTCCGGCCGAGGGCCGCAAGGTTGCCGTCGACGCGGTTTTCGATTCCGTCTCCGTCGGTACGACCTTTCAGGATGAGCTGAAGAAAGCCGGTGTGATCTTCTGCTCGATCTCCGAGGCGATCAAGGAACATCCGGAACTGGTCAAGAAGTACCTCGGGTCGGTCGTCCCTGTCTCCGACAACTTCTACGCCACGCTGAATTCCGCCGTCTTCTCCGACGGGTCTTTCGTCTACGTCCCGCCGGGCGTCCGTTGCCCGATGGAGCTGTCGACCTATTTCCGCATCAATGCTGAGAATACCGGCCAGTTCGAGCGGACGCTGATCATCGCCGACAAGGGCTCTTACGTCTCTTACCTCGAAGGCTGTACCGCACCGCAGCGTGACACGGCGCAACTGCACGCCGCCGTGGTCGAGATCATCGTCGAGGAAGACGCCGAGGTGAAGTACTCCACCGTCCAGAACTGGTATCCGGGCGACGAGAACGGCAAGGGCGGTATCTACAACTTCGTGACCAAGCGCGCCGATTGCCGGGGCGACCGGGCAAAGGTGATGTGGACGCAGGTCGAGACCGGCTCTGCCGTGACGTGGAAGTATCCCTCCTGCATCCTGCGGGGCGACGACAGCCAGGGCGAGTTTTATTCCATCGCCATCGCCAACAACATGCAGCAGGCGGATACCGGGACCAAGATGATTCATCTGGGACAGCGCACCAAGTCGCGCATCGTGTCCAAGGGGATCAGTGCGGGCCGTGCGCAGAATACCTATCGCGGTCTGGTGTCCATGCACCCCAAGGCCAAGAACTCGCGCAACTATACGCAGTGCGACAGCCTGCTCATCGGAGACAAATGCGGGGCGCATACCGTTCCTTATATCGAGGTCAAGAACAACTCGTCTCGGGTCGAGCATGAGGCGACAACGTCCAAGGTAGACGACGACCAGATGTTCTACTGCCGCTCGCGCGGGATGGACGAGGAAGAGGCGGTCGCACTCGTCGTGAACGGGTTCTGCAAGGACGTGCTTCAGGCGCTGCCGATGGAATTCGCCATGGAAGCGCAGGCATTGGTGGCGATTTCGCTGGAAGGGTCGGTGGGCTGATCATGGTGAGAATTGACGAATTCGACTGTTTGGCTGCTCGATTGCGATCCCGCGATCTGGCATCTGAGGCGTTGGAAGAGGGTGCCCAGTAGTGCAGAAAGTTGCAGTACAAATCCTGACAGCGTCGGTGGTCTTCTACCTGCTGATGCTGGGCATCGAACTACTGGTTCGCGGTGCGGCGTTCAGCGGCGCGACATTGATGGCCAATCTCTTCATCACACTGATCTTTGCGATGATCTATGCCGCCTTCCGTGTCGGGGTGGTGATCTTCGGAGGCGGACGGAAATGATCCTTACCACCACGAACACCATCGAGGGGCGCACGATCGCCGAGTATCGGGGCATCGTCGTCGGCGAGGCGATCATGGGGGCAAACATCGTGCGCGACATGTTCGCGCGCGTGACGGATATCGTCGGCGGTCGCTCCGGCCAGTACGAGACCAAGCTGCGGGACGCGCGGGAGACCGCGATGGCGGAGCTTGAGGCGGAAGCGCGCCAGAAGGGGGCACATGCGGTGGTGGGGATCGACCTCGACTACGAGATCATTTCCGACAGCATGATGATGGTTTCCGTGTCCGGAACCGCAGTGACACTGGCGTAACCTGCGATGAACAACAGGGCGGACATATCGGCACAGGCGGATCGGCAACAGGTGGGCGGGACACGGGCACTGCTGCAGGCGCATACGGCGTTCCTATGCGATGTCTTGCCGCTGGGGCGGCGCACGCGGATCATGGACATCGGTGCAAACCCGACAAACCGTCCGCCCTATGCCGATTTGGCAGAGAACGATGCGGCAGAGGTGCACGGGTTCGAACCGGGCGAGAAACCTTTCGCGCGCCTTGATGCGCAGAAGGGCGATAGCGAGGTCTACTACCCATTCGCGGTGGGTGCTGGAGGCGATGGCACCTTTCACAACTGCCGTAACGAGACGTTTTCGTCCCTCTTCGCGCCGGACGTCGGCCAGATCAAGGCGCTCGGGCACTGGGAAAAGGCCCTGACCGTGGTCGGGACAACCTCGGTGACAACGCTGCGCCTTGATGATGTCGATGACATGGTGCGCCCCGACATGCTCAAGATGGACACGCAGGGCGCGGAATTGGCCATCCTCGAGGGGGGAACGAAGACTCTCGCAGACACGGTCGTCGTCATGCCCGAACTGCGGTTCTTCCGCCTTTACGAGGGCGAGCCGATGCTGGGCCGCGTGGACCAGCAGCTGCGCGACATGGGCTTTATGTTTCACAAGCTTCTGCCGGCGACCTCCCTGCGTCTTATGTCCAGCCGGATCGAGCGGCTGCGCCCGGGGCCGACCCGCAACCAGATGATCGATGCGGATGCCATCTATATCCGCGACATTGCCAAGCCCGACGCGATGACCGACCAGCAGATCGCGCATCTCGCGCTGCTCGCGGACAGCGTTTTCGGATCATTTGACCTAGTATTGCGCTGCCTCGATCTGCTGACCGAACGTGGCGAGTATTCCGCTGAACTTATTGACACCTATATTGACAAGCTGCCGGACAAGTTCCGCGTTGCCGAGGACTGAAAGGACCAAGATATGCTGAGCATCAAGAACCTGAACGTGAAACTGGAAGAAGAGGACAAGCAGATCCTCAAGGGCGTCGACCTCGAGGTCGAGGCGGGCAAGGTGCATGCCATCATGGGCCCCAACGGCTCGGGCAAATCCACCCTGTCTTACGTGCTTTCGGGCAAGGACGGCTACGAGGTCACCGAAGGCTCCGCCACGCTTGAAGGCGAGGATCTGCTGGAGATGGAACCCGAAGAGCGCGCGGCAGCGGGTCTGTTCCTTGCGTTCCAGTATCCGGTCGAAATTCCGGGCGTGGGTAACATGACCTTCCTGCGCACCGCGGTGAATGCCCAGCGCAAGGCGCGCGGCGAGGAAGAAATGTCGGCAGCGGACTTCCTCAAGGCGGTACGCGCGAAGGCCAAGGAACTGAAGATCGACGCGGATATGCTGAAGCGGCCGGTGAACATGGGCTTCTCCGGCGGTGAGAAAAAGCGCAACGAAATCCTGCAGATGGCGATGCTGGAGCCCAAGATGTGCATCCTCGATGAGACCGACTCGGGTCTTGACGTCGATGCGATGAAGCTCGTGGCCGAAGGGGTGAACGCCCTGCGCACCGAGGGGCGCGGGTTCCTGGTAATCACGCACTACCAGCGCCTGCTGGACCACATCAAGCCGGACGTCGTGCACATCATGGCCGATGGCCGCATCGTCAAGACGGGCGGCCCGGAACTGGCCCTCGAGGTCGAGAACAACGGCTACGCAGACATCCTTTCCGAGGTGGCGTAATGGCGAACCCCGCAGCACAGATTGACCCGACCGAAGAGATGATCTCGGCCCGTGGCTTTCCTGCCATCGGGGGCTGGTCCAAATCCGCGCGCGAGGACGCCCTCTCGCGCCTGCGCGCCATGGGCCTGCCGCAGCGCCGAGACGAGTACTGGAAGTTCACCCGTCCCGACAGCCTGACCACCCCCGAGGCGGCACCGGCGGCCGTGTTCGAGAATGACGAGGCGCCGCTGTTCGACACGATGGATCGGCTGAAGATCGTCTTTGTGGATGGCGTGTTTGACGCCGAAGCCTCTGACGATCTGGCCCTCGAAGGGGTCAGCATCGAACGGCTGGCGACATCAGACAGCGATCTGCATTGGGCGCGCGATGTCTACGGCGTGCTCGAGGCCCGGGGCCAGACCCCCGTCAAACGGCCGCTGGCGACGCTGAATACCGCCTGTGCCAAGGACGGCGTCCTGATCCATGTGACCGGCAAGCCTAACAAGCCGATCAGTCTGATTTATCGCCATTTGTCAGAGGCTTCCGATGCGATCCTGCATCATTGCATCAAGTTGGATGCCGGGGCCGATCTGACCGTTCTGGAGAATGGTCCCGCGGCGGCCCGGTTCAACAAGGTGATGGAGGTTGATATTGCCAATGGCGCAGCCTTCCACCATGTCCGCGCGCAGGGGCGCGACCACGAACGCCGTGCAGCCACGCATATCTTCGCGCGTCTAGGTGAAAAGTCCGAGTTCAAGTCCTTCACCCTGACCGTCAATGGCGTTCTGACCCGCAACGAGGCGGTGATCGAGATGACCGGCGACGATGCCGTGGCGCATGTGGCCGGGGCCTGCGTGGGCGACGGGGCGTTCCACCATGACGACACGGTGTTTATCACCCATGACGCGGTGAATTGCGAAAGCCGCCAGGTCTTCAAGAAGGTGCTGCGCAACGGCGCGACGGGCGTTTTCCAGGGCAAAATCCTTGTCAAGGAAGGCGCGCAGAAGACTGACGGCTATCAGATCAGCCAGTCGCTGCTTCTGGATGACGACAGCCAGTTTCTTGCCAAGCCCGAGCTTGAGATCTACGCCGATGACGTGGCCTGCTCGCATGGGTCCACTTCCGGCGCGATCGACGAGGAGGCGCTTTTCTACTTGCGTGCTCGCGGCGTACCCAAGGGAGTGGCCACCGACATGCTGACGCTTTCCTTCCTCGCCGAAGCCGTGGAAGAGATCGAGTCCGAGGCGCTCAAGGAAGAGATCAACACCCGGCTTGAGTCCTGGCTCGCGCGTCGTCGGCGCTAGGATGGCGGCAACTCAGGATATCGTGGCCACCTACAGGGGGCCGGGCCGCGTCATGCGCAGGCTCATGGGGCAGGGGGTGCGCGAGGACAGGGCGCTGATCTACCTGATGGTCGGCTGCCTGCTGGTCTTCGTGGCCCAGACCCCGCGCCTTGCGCGTGAAGCCTTCGAGACGGGCTCGGACCTGCAGATGCTGCTGGGTGGCACGCTTCTGGCGTTGATCTTCATCGCACCCCTGCTGTTGTACCTGGTCGCTGGTCTCACCGCACTTGTGGGACGGGTGTTCCGCAGTGGGCTGACCGGTTACGGCGCGCGCCTTTCGCTCTTCTGGGCGTGGCTGGCGGCCAGCCCGATCATCCTGCTTTGGGGCCTGACGGCGGGCTTCGTCGGGCCCGGTATCGAGATGACGATCGTCGGCGCGCTCTGGTTCGCGGCCTTCATGTGGTTCTGGGTCTCCGGCCTGATCGTCGCCGGGCGAAAGGCTGCGTGATGGCGGAGACGCTCGTCCCCCTGATACAGACCAGCATCCGCGCCCCGCGCGAGGCGGCGCGCACCGTGCTCGACATGGGCCTAAGCCGCGACGTGCTCTGGACCGCGCTGGCGCTGGTCGCGGTCATCAATACGTTCCTGATCTACTTCGTGATCGAGATTTCCGGCCCCACAGTGCCCCTGCCGGGCTATTTCCAGCGCCCCCTTGCGCTGTTTGTGCTGATCGCGGGCCTGACGGTGGTCTATGTCCATGCGATGTACTGGGCGGGGCTGGCCATCGGGGGCAGGGGCTCTCTGATGGACGTGCTGGCGCTCGTTGTCTGGTTCCAGGTGCTGCGCGCGCTTGCACAGGTGGTCGTGATCGTCACATCTTTTCTTATCCCGCCGCTGGGGGCGCTGCTGTCCTTGGCGGTCGCAATCTGGGGGTTCTGGATTTTTCTGAACTTCCTCGCCACCGCGCTTAATCTTTCGTCACCCTGGCACGCCTTCGCCGTGCTGGTGATCTCCTTCGTCGGCCTTGTTCTCGGGCTTGGCATTCTGATGGCGCTGGTGGCGGGTTTATCGCAAGGAGTCGTGAGCTGATGCTGAATGTCGAAGAGATCCGAAAGGACTTTCCGATCTTGTCGCGCGAGGTGAATGGCAAGCCGCTGGTCTACCTCGACAACGGGGCGTCGGCGCAGAAGCCGCAGGTGGTGATCGACGCGGTCACACAGGCCTATGCCCATGAATATGCGAACGTCCACAGGGGGCTGCACTTCTTGTCGAACCTCGCCACGGACAAGTACGAGGCCGTGCGGGGCAAGATCGCGCGCTTTCTCAACGCGCGCTCGGAGGACGAGATTGTCTTCAACTCGGGCACCACCGAAGGCATCAATACCGTGGCCTACGGATGGGCCATGCCACGCATGGAGGCCGGGGACGAGATCATCCTCAGCGTCATGGAGCATCATGCCAACATCGTGCCCTGGCATTTCCTGCGCGAACGGCAGGGCGTCGTGCTGAAATGGGTCGATGTTGACGCCACCGGCGCGCTGGATCCGCAGGCGGTGATCGACGCGATCACGCCCCGGACCAAGCTGATCGCCATCACGCATCTGTCGAACGTGCTGGGCACCAAGGTTGACGTGAAGACCATCGTCGAGGCCGCGCAGGAACGGGGTGTGGCGGTGCTGGTCGATGGCAGCCAGGCGGCGGTGCATATGCCTGTCGACGTGCAGGACCTTGGATGCGATTTCTACGCCATCACGGGGCACAAGCTTTACGGACCGTCGGGCTCCGGCGCGATCTACATCAGGTCCGACCGTATGAAGGAAATGCGCCCCTTCATGGGCGGCGGCGACATGATCAAGGAAGTGTCGAAGGACGGTGTGGTCTACAACGATCCGCCCATGATGTTTGAGGCCGGTACGCCGGGGATCGTGCAGACCATCGGCCTAGGCGTGGCGCTGGACTACATGATGGACTTGGGCATGGAAAATATCGCCGCCCACGAGAACCGTCTGCGCGACTATGCGGTCTCGAAACTGGGCGGGTTGAACTGGCTGCAGGTTCAGGGCACGACACCCGACAAGGCGGCCATCTTCAGCTTTACCATGGACGGGCCCGCACATGCCCATGACATCTCGACTATCCTTGACAAGAAGGGCGTCGCCGTGCGCGCGGGCCATCATTGCGCGGGCCCTCTGATGGATCACTTGGGCGTGCCCGCGACCTGCCGGGCGTCCATGGGGCTCTACAATACCGAAGCCGAGATCGACACGCTTATCGAGGCGCTGGAGCTTGCCCACGAACTCTTTGCCTGATCCCTAAGTGCGTGACGGCACTCCGGTTCCTAATCTTCGCAATTTGCCGCCGCGCCCATTGCGGGGGCAGGGGTGCTTATGTATAGGGAAATCAAGGACCATTAGCTCAGCTGGATAGAGCGCTGCCCTCCGAAGGCAGAGGCCAGAGGTTCGAATCCTCTATGGTCCGCCACTATTTCCCTCCAAATATTTGCTTTTTTTGTCAAAATTGCTTTATGCGCATAAGTAATCCCCCATTATATCCCCCAACAGATATTCGTTTCGCTAACTTAAGTAGGGGTCGTCGTGCTGCCCACTGATCTGGAGTGACCGCTTAACGACGGATGTTGTTGAAAAACTCTGCTTGAGCGAAGCGTGATCGGCTGATTCACTTGCCCTGAGGCAAGGGAGATCTGGC
>NZ_JBFNXX010000219.1:0-245 GCF_040811725.1 Sulfitobacter sediminis | reverse complement strand
GGGGGTGGCGTTCGTGTCTTTTGTGCGTGGTGGTCTGGGATGCGTCCTCGCCGGGGTCCGCCGGGGGGGGGGGCGGGGGCGCGCGGGGGGGGGCCCGGCCCCCCGCCGCCCCCCCCCCCCCCCCCCCCACCCACCCCCCCCCCCCCCCCCCCCCCCCCCCCCCCACCCCACCACCCACCCCCCCCCCCCCCCCCCCCGCACCCCCGCCCCCCGCCCCCGCGCCCAGCTCGCCCGCCACCGGCCCT
>NZ_JBFNXX010000218.1:0-246 GCF_040811725.1 Sulfitobacter sediminis | reverse complement strand
CCCGCCCCCCCGCCGCGCCCCCCCCCCCCCCGCCCCCCCCGCGCCGCCCCCCCCCCCGCCCCCCGCCGCCCCCCCCCCCCGCCCGCCCCGCCCCCCCCCCCCCCCCCCCCGCGCCCCCCCCCCCCCCCCCCCCCCCCGCCCCCCCCCCCCGCCGCCCCCCCCCCGCCCCGCCCCGCGCGCGGCGCCCGGCGGCCGGGCGCCGGGCCGGCCCCGGCGGCCCCCGCCGGGGCCGGGGGCCCCGGGCCT
>NZ_JBFNXX010000217.1:0-246 GCF_040811725.1 Sulfitobacter sediminis | reverse complement strand
CACTCCGGCAGTCTGCGGGCCGGTGATTGGCGTCACCGCCGCGATGGAGGAAGCCCGGGCCAACGGCGCCGCTATCGACGATGGCGCCATCAACGGGATCAAAGTTGGCCTGATGGGGCCGCTGGCAGGCGTGGGCGACCCGCTGGTATGGGGCACGCTGCGGCCGATTACCGCCGCCCTCGGCGCCTCGCTGGCGCTCTCCGGCAATATTCTTGGACCGCTGCTGTTCTTCTTTATTTTCAACGC
>NZ_JBFNXX010000216.1:0-246 GCF_040811725.1 Sulfitobacter sediminis | reverse complement strand
CGGGGGGGGGGGGGGGGTGGGGGGGGGGGGGGGGGGGCGGGGCGGGCGGGTGGGGGGGGTGGGGGGGGCGGCGGGGGGGGGGGGGGGGGTGGTGGGGGGGGGGGGGGGGGGGGCGGGGGGGGGTGGGCGCGGTGGGGGGGGGGGGCGGGGGGCGCGCCGGCCCCCCCGCCCCCACACCCCCACCCCCCCCACCCCCCCCGCCCGGCCGGGCCACACCCGCCCCGGCCCCCCCGCGCGGGGCGGGCC
>NZ_JBFNXX010000215.1:0-247 GCF_040811725.1 Sulfitobacter sediminis | reverse complement strand
GGGGGGGGGGGGGGGGGGTGGGGTGCGGGGTGAGTGAGATTTATAAAACAAAGAGCTGCGGAAAGGGGGGGGGGGGGGGGGGGGCGGGCCGCGCGAGCCGAGGACGACCCGCCGGGGCGGCGGGGGGGGGGGGGGGGGGGGCGCGCGCGGGGGGGGGGGGGGGGGGGGGTGGGCCGGACCCCCGGGGGCCCCCCGCGGCGCCCCCCCCCCCCCCAGCAGCGGGCCCGCACCACGGGGGGGGGGGCAC
>NZ_JBFNXX010000214.1:0-247 GCF_040811725.1 Sulfitobacter sediminis | reverse complement strand
ACCCACCCCCCCCGCTGGCGGGCGGCGCGGGGGGGGGGGGGCGGGGGGGCGGGGGGGGGGGGGGGGGTGGGGGGGGGCGGGGGGGTGGGGCGGGGGGGGGGTGGGGGGGGGGGGGGGGGGGGGGGGGGGGGGGGGCGGGGGGGGGGGGGGGGGTGGTGGGGGGGGGGGCGGGGGGGGGGGGTGGCGGGGGGGGGGGGGGCGGGGGGGTGGTGGGGGGGGGGGGGGGGGGGCGGGGGGCCGGGTGGGG
>NZ_JBFNXX010000024.1:0-40524 GCF_040811725.1 Sulfitobacter sediminis | reverse complement strand
TCTCCTAGCAGTTCGTGACAACTGCATTATGGCGCATTGCGACGCCGATGGAGCAGGAGCCATCCACCCCATCCCGCTAATCGGACACAGGCCTTATCTGATCTGGTGTCCGCTTCCCGCACAAGCGGTCGCTCTTGCTCTCAGTGATGCCTGTAATTCGGTGGGTTCAACATATCGAGGGAGCACAGCCCGGGTGCAGCTGCAATCACGTCTGGGATGCGATTTATGAGCGTCGAACAGGTAGTGAAGCGGTAGTTCGCGTCTTCGCAACTGAGTTGAAGATTTGGTTCTCCCTGCACCTTCCAGAAATTGTTGTCTGTTTCGCCATCGCGGCAGATGCGCCCTTCCATTGCAAATTCGAATTGAGGGCCTTCGCGCGTTGTCACGACTGTCCGATCTATGGTTCCGATCACATGGCCCGGCGGCACCTCCTCTTTCAAGCTTCGGCAATGGAGCTGCGTACTCGCAGTGACAGCCGTGACATCCGAAGCGATGGAAGCCACCTTAAGCCCAAGACGCGCGACGAGTGCTTCCAGCGTTTGACGGGCGACAAATTCAGGCCAGCCGGATGTTTTCACAAACTCGTCGAAGTCTTCTTCGGATCGCCCAATCAGAAGATGGTTGGCAACCTCGGGCCCGTAGTCATCCACATTCCAGCGACAATGTCCGATGACTTTATCGATCCTGTGAGATGCGCCCAAAAGAGTAGTAACCAAGTTCAACCAGAACACATCCTGTGCGCCTGACGCCGCAAGTGTAACGCCATTAGCCTTCGCTAGGTCGTCTAACGCCTCCGCGTGATTCAACGCTGTTGTCCATGGATAAACTGTCTCTTCCTCGATCGTCACAACATTCACGCCGTTCTTCAGGCAGGTTTCGAAGTGCTTATGCATAGAAGACAGATAACTGCCGACACACACCACCGCGATATCGGCACCGCGGGCTAAGACCTGAGCCGCGTCGCTTTCAACTGAGACACCAAGGTGAATTCCAAGCCCAGCGACTTCTCCGAGGTCACGCCCCACCTTGGAAGAACTGCGCCCCACAGCCCCAACAATCTTGGCACCCTTGTCCACAAGTAGGCGCGTTGCCAGGGCCCCCATAGCCCCCACACCGTACACAACCACCCGGATGTCTGAAAACGGACCGGTGCTCATCCCGCGACTTGGCGGTCGTAGTCCTCACCATCAAACCAGCCCAAGGCGGAGGTGACCTTCATGTCATCATTGAGTTCCCATTCTTCCCAGCCGTGCACGTTCAATGGGTTACCCGTCTCCGCGTGATGTCCTGTAAAGGTCCACAAATAGACAACATGCGAGCCTGCGCCACGAATACCGTCACAAGTAAGGTGCAAGTCAGGCACGTCGGCATGAAATCCTGCAGCCATCGCTGTAAGACCTTCATGACCTTCAGAGGGCTCGCCCCGGTTAATTACAATGCTGCTGCTAGACACGTGGAAGGCGGCGACATTCTCGGGAACCTTTGAGTTCCAAGCAGCCGTGTAGCGTTGCGCCAGATCGTCCAAATCACTTTGAGTAAATGACATCTTCATCTCCCTTTATCGGGGATACGGTATTTTTCATCTACCGACTTGGCAAGAATTAGAGCATGTCTGGTTCAATTGGTTTCATATCCAGCGGCCCTGAAGAAGTTGTAGCACTCGTCCGGCGTGAACAGGTTGCAGACGGTTCCGACAGCTTTCCAAAGGTCGTCATATGTACGTGCCGCGGCCTTCCGGATGAGGGTCTTCAACTTGGAGAAGGCCATTTCTATGGGATTGAGATCGGGGCTGTATTTCGGAAGAAAGAGGAACCATGCGCCGATGTCCTCAAGGATCTTCTGAGCCACGGCGCTTTTGTGGGCTGGCAGATTATCGAGGATCACGACGTCCCCTTCACGCAATGTCGGTGCCAGGATGCCTTCGACGTAAAGCTCGAACATCTCCCGATCCATCGCCCCATTCATCACGCCAGTGGCATCGATCCGGTCATGTCGCAGACCTGCGATGAATGTCTGGGGGTCATGTCAGAGGAACTTGGCTTGAGGCGGGTAGGGGGCTTTCGTAGCCTCCGAGCATGACCAAACGCTCCCCGTTCAAGTACTTCAAGACCAGCCCCGAGATCATACGCTTGGCGGTTATGCTCTATGTCCGGTTTCCGCTGTCGCTCAGGAATGTCGAGGATCTGCTGCATGAGCGAGGCATCGACGTCAGCCATGAAACTGTCCGATTCTGGTGGAACCGTTTTGGTCCGATGTTTGCGTCCGAGATCCGCCGGCGGCGTGTCCAGAAGTTGCGCGCCTTTTCCCGATGGCAGTGGCACGTCGACGAGGTGTTCGTGAAGATCAATGGTGAACGGCACTATCTCTGGCGGGCCGTAGATCACGAAGGCGAGGTCCTAGAGAGCGTCGTCACGAAGCGGCGCAACAAGCGCGCCGCATTGAAAATGCTCAGGAAATTGATGCGGCGGTATGGTCCACCGGAAGTCCTGGTCACCGATCGCTTCGCTTCATATAAGGCCGCGCTTCGCGACATAGGTTGCGATCATCTCCAATCGTGTGGTCGCTGGCTGAACAACCGCGTTGAGAATTCACACCTGCCATTCCGACGACGAGAACGGGCAATGCAACGCTTTCGCCGAATGCGAAGTTTGCAGAAATTCGTTGCCGTTCATGCCTCCGTCTTCAACCACTTCAACCAGGACAGAAGCCTCTCCAAACGAAATCACTTCAAGCAAAATCGATCCGCCGCTCTCGCCGAGTGGCGCGGTCTCTGCGCGGCATAAGAGACAGCATCACTGTACTTGCGGAGACTGGTTAGAATTGGTCTGACAGCACCATACCTGCGACACGCGCGGCACGCGCCGCAAACTGGCGCTCGATCTGCGCTACATCCGGAAATGCGGCTTCCGGATGGAAGGTTACGTTCTGTGGCGCACGCTGATCACGGTGGCCACAGGGCATGGCGCGCTCTGAGCAGGTCCGAGCCAGAGGCCATTAATCAAAAAATCGCAAAGCACCGATAAAGACGGTTGCGACCGGCGCATCAGGCAGCGGATCTCGGGGCAATCATGACGGCAAGAGTACTCCTGACCGGCGGTGCCGGCTTTATCGGATCACATACCTATCTGGCCCTCCTCGAGGCGGGCTTCGAGGTCGTCATCGTCGACGATTTCTCCAATGCCGAGCAGTCGGTGCCCGACCGCCTCGAAGAGATCACAGGAACCGCGCCCCGCGTCATCCGTGCGGATGTCTCGGACGCCGCCGCGCTTGCCAGCGTCTTTGCCGCCGAACGCATAGATGCGGTCATCCATTTCGCCGCCAGAAAGTCCGTGCCCCAATCCCTTGCGCGGCCGCAGGGTTTCTTCGATGCCAATATCGCAGCACTCCTGACCCTGCTGCGGGTCATGGACCGACACCGGGTTGCGACGCTGGTCTATTCGTCCAGTGCCACGGTCTATGGCCAGCCCGAGGCGCTCCCCATTCCCGAACATGCGCCGCTGGGCTACACCAACCCCTACGGTCTCTCCAAACTGATGGGAGAGCAGTTTCTCAACCAGTGCGTCCGGACACGTCCGGACTGGGCCGTGGGCATCCTGCGCTATTTCAATCCCGCAGGAGCGCATCCTTCCGGTCTGATCGGGGAGGCACCGCTGAGCGACGGCGGTAATCTCATGCCCCTCGTGGCGCGTGTCGCCCGGGGCGAACTGCCCGCCATCGACATCCATGGCCGTGACTATGGAACACCGGATGGCACGGGTGTGCGTGACTTCATCCATGTCAGCGATCTGGCCGAGGGGCATGTGCTCTCCCTCGACCGGCTGCTGAGGCACAGACGCTCGCACACGGTCAACCTGGGGCGGGGGCAGGGCTATTCGGTCCTCGAGGTGGTCAAGGCCTACGAACGGGCGAGCGGACGGCGTATTCCCTACCGGTTCAGGTCTCGGCGCGAGGGCGATGTCGCGGCCAGCTACGCCGACCCAAGCATGGCGCGTGCCGTGCTGGGGTTCCAGGCATCGCGCGATCTGAACGACATGTGCCGCTCCAGCTGGGCGTGGGAAACCCGCTCTTCGGCGGGCCTGACTGCCGCAGTGCCGGTCTGGTCGATGACGGCGACCCAATCCTTGCCAAACCTGTCTGCGTGATCGGGCCCATATAAACGCAAAAAACGCCCGAATGGGCGCCCTTGCAAAACAGTCCGTGACCTGGCGTGCGGCTTAACCGCCCCAACTGCGGACAACACCGCAATCCATGTGCACGAAGTTCGAACCGGAATACCGGCCAACACCGCCGCCCCGGCAGGCAATCGCCGCCTTGGCCATCTGGTGCACGCTGCGTGTGGAAAGCCGCAGATCAGCCGCCTGGCCGCGCATGTGCAGCGAGTTCTTGGCCACCCCGCGGGAGCGCGAGCGCAGCATGGCATTGGTCTGGGGGCTACGGTAGCCCGACAGCAGCATGTAGGGTTCGTTGACATCCAGAAGGTTGTGCGCTGCGGCCATGATGTCGACCGTGCGCAGGTCAATGCTTTTGACGCTGTCGGTGCGCCAGTCCCGCATGAAGAAGTTGATCTCTTTCACGGCGTCTTTGATGTACTGGCCCTCGATCCAGTAGATCATGTCGATCCGTTCACCGGTACGGCCCGAGTACATCCGGATACGACGAATGTCTCCGCCACCGCGAAGGAAACCTGCTGCATTGGAGTATGTGGGTGCTGCCGTTACTGCTGTTGCTGCGAATGCGCAAAGGAGCGCGCGCCGGGTCATCCCCGTTGAGCTTGTGCCAGTCATGTTGCCGTCTGTCCCGTGTTCTGCCTGTTTGGCGTCTGCCTGTGGCCGCGATGTTACACAGCCGTTCGATCTGTCTCCTTCAGATGCTGGGTATGTATGGCATAGGCCGAATCACGAACCAACCCTTTAAATTCAAGGCGACAATTCAGCTGCAAGTTTAGGCAATTTTCTGCTCAAACTATGATCACTGGAAGAATGTCGGGAACCCGATCCGGTTGCCTTTGCGCATCAGGTGCGGATTTGTTCACGTTTCCACGGCTTTGTTATTGGACTCGGCGCGATCTGGGCGAATGATTGAGTCGCGAACACGAATTTTGATTGGGAAACCCTTTTGATGCGAAAGTTATTTATTTCCCGGGTCTTGGCAGCCTTTCTATTTGTTGCGGGTCCCGCCGCGGTGGTGTCTTTGCCAGCCCCGGCCGTCGCCCAGGTTACCGCGTTCAAGCAGGCCGTGGCGGAAGCCGCCGCGCGGGACGCCGACATCGCCGCCTTCTACCGCCAGACCGGCTTTGCCCCGCTCTGGACCGGGCCGGGCGATGCCGACCGCGCCCGCCGGGCGCAGCTGTTCCAGGCGATCCGCGCCGCCGACAATCACGGGCTGCCGGTTGCCCGCTACGATCCAGAAGGGCTGATGGCGATTCTCGCGTCGGTCCGGACCCCGCGCGACCGCGGCATGGCCGAAGTCGAGATGAGCCGCGTCTTCCTCAAGTACGCCCGCGACATCCAGACCGGCATGTTGATCCCCAATCAGATCGACCGCGCGATGGTCCGTGAAGTGCCCTATCGTGACCGCACCTCCTATTTGACCGGCCTTGCCGAGGCGGAGGCCGCGGCCTTCTTCCGCGCGCTGCCACCGAAGAGCATGGAATACAACGCGCTGATCAAGGAAAAGATCGCGATGGAACGGCTTCTTCAGTCGGGCGGCTGGGGCCCGACGGTGCCTGCCTCCTCGCTCAAGCCCGGTGCGACCGGCAAGGCCGCCATCGCGCTGCGCAACCGACTGATCGCGATGGAGTATCTGGATCGCACCAGCACCGTGAGCTACGACGCCGATGTCGAAGCCGCCGTGCGTCAGTTCCAGGTCGATCACGGCCTCAACCCCGATGGCGTGGCGGGCGAGGCCACGATGAACCAGATCAACGTCAGCGTGGAAAAGCGCCTGCAATCGGTGCTGGTCGCGCTCGAGCGGGAGCGGTGGTTCAACACAGAGCGGGGCAAACGGCACGTGCTGGTCAACATCCCCGATTTCACAGCCAAGATCATCGACGACGGCAAGATCACCTTCGAGACGCGGTCGGTGGTCGGTGCCGCGCGGGAGGACCGTCCCACGCCCGAGTTTTCGGACGTGATGGAGCATATGGTGGTGAACCCCAGCTGGTATGTCCCGCGCTCGATCGTGACCAAGGAGTATCTCCCGGCGCTCAAGCGCAACCCCAATGCCGCCCGCCATATCGAGATCACCGACAGCCGGGGCCGCGTTGTGAACCGGGGTGCGGTTAATTTCGCCGCCTATACGGAGAACAGCTTCCCCTTCGCCATGCGCCAGCCCCCCAGCCGGTCGAATGCGCTGGGTCTGGTGAAGTTCATGTTCCCCAACAAGTACAACATCTATCTGCATGACACGCCTGCGAAAAATCTCTTTTCGCGTGACGTGCGCGCCTTCAGCCACGGCTGCGTGCGCCTCGCCCAGCCGTTCGAGTTCGCCTACGAGCTGCTCAGCCGGCAGGAAGCGGACCCCAAGGCGCATTTCCACTCCGTGCTGAACACCGGAAGGGAGACCAAGGTCGACCTCAAAGAACCGATCCCGGTGCATCTGATCTACCGCACGGCGGTCACCAACGCGCGCGGGCATACGGAGTATCGCGCCGATATCTATGGCCGTGACGCGAAGGTATGGAACGCGCTGTCACGGGCAGGGGTGGTCTTGGGCGGCGTTCGGGGGTAAATCTCGCGGCACGCCAACAGGGGTGCCCGATGTCCTATACCCTAGCCGAAATCGCCGAGGCCCTCGGGGCCGATGCCGCGGGCGACACGTCGCTGACGATTGCGCGCGCGGCAGAACCGCAAAGCGCCGGGCCGGACGATCTGGCCCTTGCCACCAATCCGAAATACGCCGAGGCGCTTGGCACAGGGCGCGCGCGCGCGGCGATGCTCTGGCCGGATGCCGATTGGCAGGCGCTCGGGCTCGAAGGCGCGATCCTGCCGACACGTCCCCGTTTCGCGATGTCGGGGCTGACGCGCCTGCTCGATCCGGGTCAGGGCTTTGGCACCGGCATCCACCCCTCCGCGATTGTCGATCCCTCCGCCACGCTGGGGGAGGGTGTCAGTGTCGGACCGCTGGCGATCATTTCTGCCGGGGCGCGGATCGGCGCGGGTTCCGTCATTGGCCCGCACTGCTTCGTGGGCGCGGACGTCACCATGGGCGAAAACGCCTTCATGCGCGAACAGGCGAGCATTGGGGCCCGCGTCACCATCGGACGGAACTGCATCATCCAGCCCGGCGCGCGGATCGGTGGCGACGGGTTTTCCTTCGTCACGGCCGAGCCGTCGACGGTAGAAGCCGCCCGCAAGTCGCTGGGCGATCAGGGCGACGCGCAGGCGCAGCCCTGGATCAGGATCAATTCGCTGGGATCGGTCAGCATCGGCGACGACGTCGAGATCGGCATGAGCGCGACCATCGACTGCGGCACCATCCGCGACACGAAAATCGGCAACAACACCAAGCTCGATAACCTCGTGCACATCGGCCACAACGTGGAGGTGGGCGATAACTGCCTGCTCTGCGGTCAGGTGGGGATCGCCGGATCGGTGCGCATCGGCACCAACGTGGTGCTGGGCGGGCAGGTCGGCGTCAGCGACAACATCTCGATTGGCGACGGGGTGATCGCGGGCGGCGGCACCAAGATCCTCAGCAGCGTGCCCGCCGGCCGCTCGATCCTCGGCTATCCCGCTACGCAGATGGACAAGCAGATTGAAACCTACAAGGCCCTGCGCCGTCTGCCACGGCTGATGCGGGACCTCGCGGAGGTACGAAAGGCGGTTTTCAAATCCGGCAAGGACGACTAAATCAGCCTCGAAAGTGATTTGAGGACGCGTGCATGAGCAGCATCAAGGATCAGGTCATCGCGATCATCGCGGAACAGGCCGTGCTTGAGCCCGAGGATGTAACCATGGACAGCACCCTGGAAAGCCTCGGCATCGACAGCCTGGGTCTGGTCGAAAGCATCTTCGCCATCGAGGAAGCCTTCGACATCACCGTCCCTTTCAACGCCAATAATCCGCAGGATTCGGACTTCGACATCTCCAGCGTCGAGAGCATTATCGCGGGCATCGAACGGCTGAAGGCCGAACAGGGCTGAAGCGCGTGAAACGTGTCGTCATCACCGGTGCGGGCACGATCAACCCGTTGGGGCATTCCGTGCGGGACACACTCGCCGCCATGCGTGAGGGTGTCTGCGGCATCGGCCCGCTCGACATCCGCGATGTGGATCGCCTGCAAATCCAGATCGGCGGGCAAGTGCGCGGTTTCGAGGCCGAAGGCCGCTACAATCGCCAGCAGATCTCGCTTTACGATCGCTTCACCCAGTTCACGCTCGCTGCCGCAAAGGAAGCCATCGCGCAATCGGGGCTGACCTTCTCCGGTGAGCTTTCGGCGCGCTCCGGCGTGGTGCTGGGCACTGCGGGGGGTGGCGTGTCAACGTGGGACGACAATTACCGCGCGGTCTACGAAGAGGGTAAGAACCGTGTGCATCCTTTCGTGGTGCCCAAACTGATGAACAATGCCGCCGCCAGCCACGTCAGCATGGAATGGAACCTCAAGGGGCCGTCTTTCACCGTCTCGACCGCCTGCGCCTCTTCCAACCACGCCATGGCGCAAGCCTTCTCCATGGTCCGCTCAGGCATGGCCCCGGTCATGGTCACGGGCGGTTCTGAATCCATGCTCTGCTTCGGAGGCGTGAAGGCCTGGGAAGGCCTGCGCGTGATGAGCCGCGACGCCTGCCGTCCGTTTTCCGCCAACCGCAACGGCATGGTACAGGGCGAGGGCGCGGGCATCTTCGTCTTCGAGGAACTGGAGCGCGCCCGCAAACGCGGGGCCGACATTCTCTGCGAGGTCGCCGGCTTTGCCATGTCCTCGGACGCCAGCGACATCGTGATGCCGTCCAAGGCGGGCGCCGCCCGCGCGATGGAAGGCGCGCTGCAGGATGCGCGGATCAACCGCGAGGACGTGGGCTACATCAACGCCCACGGCACCGGCACCGCTGCCAACGACAAGACGGAATGCGCCGCCGTGGCGGACGTCTTCGGGCCGCACGCCGACCGCCTGATGATCTCTTCGACCAAAAGCATGCATGGCCACCTGATCGGTGGCACCGGCGCGGTGGAGCTGCTGGCCTGCATCATGGCCCTGCGCGACGGGGTGATCGCGCCCACTATCGGCTATGAGGAACCCGACCACGAATGCGCGCTCGACGTGGTGCCGAACGAGGCGCGCGAGGCCACAATCACCGTGGCGCTCAGCAACGCCTTCGCCTTCGGCGGCATGAACGCCGTGCTGGCCCTGCGCAAGCTCTGACGCAAAAGGCCGCCCCGAGGGACGGCCTTTGAACAACGCGCCGGAACGTCCGATGCCTATTTATTGCTCGATCACCGAGACCTTGTCGTAGCTCGCCGTGAACCCCTTCAAGGACAAGGCCAGCCTTACCTGCTGATCCGGTGCCAGCGCCGGGATGATCGTGATGGTCGCCTCGTTGCCGCGCTTGAAGGCGGCCACGTCATCGGCCGTCAGGCCCAGCCGCGCGTAACAGCCCACCGGGTTGCAGAAGGCATAAGGGTACCGCCGCGCCTTGCCGCCATCCACGGCGATGGTCAGTTGCTGGGGCAGGGAGGTTTCCAGCGGCACGACGATGGTCGCACCGGCCTCGGCCTTGCCACCCTCGGGCAAGCGGAAGAGTGAAATCTCTGCCACCGGTGCTCCCTGTCCGTCATCCAGAAGCTGGTACATCTGGCAGGGGTCTTCCTCTGCCTCCGTCTTGATGCAGCGCAGTTCCCATGCGTCGATGACTTCCCTGGTGTAGGGCTTGCCCAGTTCCGGGTCTTTGTCCGCATCCTCGCCCAGGCTCAGCTGGCTTTCGATCTCCGCCGCGGCGCCGCTCTGCGGCTTGACCTCTTCCGTCTCCGTGGCGGTCTGGGCGAACAGGGTCTGCGGCACCATCAGGGCGAGCGCCGCGCAGATTGGCAATGCTTTTAGAAACTTGCTCATGTCACATCCGTTCTGATTGCTTTAGCGCCATCTACCACGCGCGTTTGGCGTTGTCAGTGCCGATCCACGATATTTTGATACCGATTTGGCGGAGCGCCGCTTAAGGATTTCCGAAGGCCTGAAAGTGAAAAAGAGGACGCATCGCATCCTCTTTCTCAAACTTCTCTCCCCGTCGAACTAGGCCGACTTGTGCCGTAACGTTACGAGAGGAACGGCGAGCGGTCAACTGGAAACTTTGTTATTTATTACAACGGCTTAGATAAATTCCCTGCATTTGGAGGGACCTTTGAAAAAAGGCCGCACCCAAGGGCGCGGCCAGTCTGACAGGGAGGAAGTACCCCCAGCGCAAAAGGACACACGCCGGGAGGACAATTAGTGTATGGCATGAAAAGGTTAACTTTGTATGCTCATCCAAACATCGGGGAAAAAGCGCCGGAAAGGACAATACGTGACCAGCGACATCTTCATCGGGGGCGGCGGCGAGGATTACGCCACCAAGCAGTATCTGAACATCGGATACGCCAACCGGCACGGGCTCGTGGCCGGTGCCACCGGAACGGGCAAGACCGTGACGCTGCAAATCCTCGCCGAAGGTTTCTCCGCCCAGGGCGTGCCTGTCTTCCTGTCGGATGTGAAGGGCGATCTCTCGGGCCTCGCCAAATCCGGCAGCGCCGATCACAAGCTGCACGAGGCCTTCACCAGCCGCGCCCAGAAGATCGGCTTTGACGACTATGCCTACGCCGCCTTCCCGGTCGTCTTCTGGGACCTCTACGGCAAGCAGGGCCACCCCGTGCGTACCACCGTCTCGGAAATGGGCCCGCTCCTGCTCGCCCAGCTTCTCGGGCTGAGCGAGGCGCAGGAGGGTATTCTCAATATCGCCTTCCGCGTAGCCGATGAGGACGGCCTGCCGCTTCTCGACCTCAAGGACCTGCAGGCGCTGCTGGTATGGATCGGCGAAAACGCCTCCGATCTCGCCCTGCGCTATGGCAACGTTTCACCAGCTTCGGTCGGCGCGATCCAGCGCCGTCTGCTGGTGCTGGAAAACCAGGGGGCCGCCGATCTCTTCGGCGAACCCGCGCTGGAACTCACAGACCTGATGCGCACCGACACGGACGGACGCGGCATGATCAACATCCTCGCCGCAGATCAGCTCATGGGCGCGCCCAAGCTCTACGCCACCTTCCTGCTCTGGCTGCTCTCCGAGCTGTTCGAGGAGCTGCCCGAGGTGGGCGATCCGGACAAACCCAAACTCGTCTTCTTCTTCGACGAAGCGCATCTGCTCTTCGACGACGCTCCCAAGGCGCTGGTCGACAAGGTCGAACAGGTCGCGCGGCTGATCCGGTCCAAGGGCGTGGGCGTCTATTTCATCACCCAGAACCCGGCGGATGTGCCCGACGACATCCTCGGCCAGCTTGGCAACCGTGTCCAGCACGCCCTGCGCGCCTTCACCGCCAAGGACCGCAAGGAGCTGCGCATGGCCGCCGAAACCTACCGCGAGAACCCGCGCTTCTCGACAGAGGAGGCGATCCGCGAGGTCGGCGTGGGCGAGGCGGTGACGTCCTTCCTGCAGAAAAAGGGCGTGCCCGGCATGGTCGAACGCACGCTCATCCGCCCCCCGTCCTCGCAGCTCGGCCCCATCGCGCTGCCCGAACGCGCCATGCTGATGGCGAACTCCTCCATGGCGGGCAAATACGACACCCGCCTCGACCGCGAAAGCGCCTTCGAGATGCTCCGCGCCCGGGCCGAGAAGGCCGCCGCCGAGGCGGCCAAGGCCGAAGCAGAGGCCGAAGCCGCCGAAACGCCCACCTTGCGCGAATTCAACAACGCCCGCCGCTACGCGGGCAAGGGTCTGGAACAACCCGCCCCCCGCGCAAGACGCAGCAAGCCCGAAGAAACCTTCGGCGGGGCAGTCGCCCAGGTGGTGATCAAAGAACTCAAGGGCACCACCGGCCGCCGCATCGTCCGCGGCATTCTCGGCGGTCTCTTCAAGGGGCGCTGACGGCTCCTCTTTCTGGCCAGATAAAGTCCCGGAGGTTTGGAGGCAGCGCCTCCAAAGGCCCCTCCGGGGCCTCCCGCTACTTCTCCGGGATCAATCCCCGCGGGCTGAATCGCAGCACCAGCAACAGGACCGCCCCCATCGTCATCAGCCGCATATGCGCCGCTGAGTCCAGCAGATGCTCCTTCAGCGCCGATCCGTCCGCCATGCCTGAGGTGATCACGTTCATCAGCCAAAGCCCCATCGGCTCCACCTGCACCCAGAGGAACCAGATCAGGAAGCCGCCCAGCACCGCGCCAAGATTGTTGCCCGACCCGCCGACGATCACCATGACCCAGACCAGGAAGGTAAAGCGCAAGGGCTGATAGGTGCCGGGTGTCAGTTGGCTGTCCATCGTGGTCATCATCGCGCCGGCGATCCCGCAGATTGCGGAGCCGAGGATAAAGACTTGCAAGTGCCGGGCCGTGACGTCCTTTCCCATCGCTTCCGCCGCAACCTCGTTGTCGCGGATCGCACGCAGCATCCGGCCCCAAGGCGAATGCAGCGCGCGCTGCGCCATCCACATCAGGATCAGCAGGACAACGGCAAAGAGCAGGATATACAGGAACTTGACCCAGAGGGTTGACCCCTCCACCGGATCGAACCCGAGCGAGGCGGCACGCTCCACGAAGGCGGGATCGTTCTGGAGGTCGATCTCGAAGGGCACGGGACGCGGCACGCCGATCACGTTTTTCACGCCGCGGGTCAGCCAATCCTCGTTCTTCAGCACCGCGATGATGATCTCGGCGATGCCAAGGGTGGCAATGGCCAGATAATCCGACCGCAGGCCAAGCGCCGTCTTTCCGATCACCCAGGCCGCCCCCGCAGCGAAGAGCCCGCCGACAGGCCAGGCGATGAGCACCGGCAGGCCCAGCCCGCCGAGATAGCCGGTCTGCGCCGGGTTGATGGCCTCGATCCGCTCCACTGCCGGATCAAGCAGCCCCCGGAACAGGAAGAACCCGGCGACGAGGATCGCGATCATCACCAGGTTGCGCGTCCAGCCCGCCGCGATGTTCTTGTAGGAAAAGATCGCCGCGATGATCGTCGCGGCCCCCAGAGCAAGTGCCGCCAGCACCTGCCAGCCCCCGGCGGCGAATGCGCCTTCCGTCGGCGGCATCCCGATCAGCACGGCGGCCAGACCGCCGAGTGCCACGAAGCCCATGATGCCCACGTTGAAGAGGCCCGCGAACCCCCATTGCAGGTTCACCCCCAGCGCCATGATGGCCGAAATCAGTCCCATCTGGATGATCAGCAGCGCCGAGTTCCAGCTTTGCAGAAAGCCCACATAGACAATCAGCAGCGCGATGACGCCAAAGAGCAGGGAGTTTTTCACTGTATCGCTCATACCGCTTGCCCCTTGAACAGTCCCGTGGGTTTGAACAGCAGCACGATCAGCAGGATCACGAAGCTGACCGCGAACTTGTAATCGGTCGACAGAAGCTGGACGAGGCCCGACGGCTCAAGCCCCTCGGGCGCAAGATAGCCCAGAACCTTCTTCCAGGCGTAGGTGATCGTCACCTCCGAGAAGGCGATCACGAAACCGCCCGCGATGGCCCCGATGGGGTTGCCGAGCCCCCCGACGATGGCGCTGGCGAAGATCGGCAGCAGCAATTGGAAATACGTGAAAGGCTTGAAGCTCTTGTCGAGCCCGTAAAGCACGCCCGCGATGGTGGCGAGCGTCGCCACGATGATCCAGGTGATCATCACCACCCGCTCGGGGTTGATGCCGGAGAGCAGGGCGAGGTCTTCGTTGTCCGAATAGGCCCGCATCGACTTGCCCGCACGCGTCTTGTTCAGAAACCAGAAAAGCAGCACCACAACGATAATGGCCGTCACGATGGTGATGCCCTGCGTCGTGCGAAAGGCAAGCCCTTCCTCCAGCCCCGTCGAGGCCTTGAAATCCCGTGCCGAGATGATGAAACGCTCACCGTCAAAGAAATTCTGGTCGTCCGCCCCGATGATGAAACGCGTCACCCCGTTGTAAATGAAGGTGATCCCGAGCGAGACGATGACGAGGATCACCGGCTTGGCCTTCTTAACCCGGTAAAACCGGTAAATCGCCCGGTCCGTCCCCAACAGGAGCAGGATCGCAAAGGCGATCCCGAAGGGCAGGGCGAGCAGGGCGGTGGGCAGGACCCCGAGGGTGATACCCCAGCTTTGGAACAGCCAGGTCATCAGCACAGTTGCCATCGCCCCCAGCGCCATCGTGTCGCCATGGGCAAAGTTCGAGAACCGCAGGATACCGTAGACCAGCGTGACCCCTAGCGCGCCAAGGGCAAGCTGCGAGCCATAGGCAACACCGGGAATGAAAACGTAATTCAGGAAAGCGACCAGCGCGTTGATAAAATCCATGCCTCAGCCCCCCAGGAAACTCTTGCGCACTTCCGGATCGGCCAGAAGTTCCTTGCCCGTGCCGGAATAGGCATTGCGCCCCTGCACCAACACATAACCCTTGTCCGCGATCTCCAGTGCCTGACGCGCGTTCTGTTCCACCATCAGGATCGGGATGCCCGTCCGCGCCACTTCGATGATGCGGTCGAACAATTCGTCCATCACGATAGGGCTCACGCCCGCCGTTGGCTCGTCCAGCATCAGCACCTTGGGCTGGGTCATCAGCGCGCGGCCCACGGCGACCTGCTGACGCTGCCCGCCCGACAGCTCGCCCGCCGCCTGAAAGCGCTTTTCCTTGAGGATTGGGAAAAGGTCATAGACTTGTGCCATCGTATCGCTGAAATCGTCGGTACGGATAAAGGCCCCCATCTCGAGGTTCTCCTCCACCGTCATCGAGGTGAAGATGTTCGAGGTCTGCGGGACAAAACCCATCCCCTTCGCGACCCGCGCCTGCGGCGACAGTTCCGTGATATCCTCGCCATCGAGCCTGACATGCCCCTGCCGCATGTCGAGCATGCCAAAGACCGCCTTCATGCCCGTGGATTTGCCCGCACCGTTCGGCCCCACGATCACGGCAATCTCGCCCTGATCCACGGAAATCGTGCAATCGTGCAGGATGTTCGGACCGTTGCCATACCCCGCCGTCATATTCTCGCCAATCAGGAACGGACCGCCGGGCACTGCATGGCTCTTGCCACTGCGCTGCGGGATCGCGCTGCCCATCCCCTTGGGGTTGGTGATCGACACGTCCTTGTTGCCGCGGTCTCCGTAGGGATCGCTCATATCAGGCCTCTTGTTGTCATTCGCTCTCCACCCGTTCCTGGTTCGGCGCGGCACAGTCATCGGGATCGGCGCAGATATTGCGCAGCGTTTCCAGTACCTCGCGCGAGGCCGCGTCCATGTCGTCCCAGCTCATCGTGCGCGGCCCGTCGAGCCAGAGCATGATCCGCGCCACGTCCACCTGCGCCAGCATCACCGCGCTCACCGTTTCCAAGTCGTCGTAGCGGTCCCTCTGCAGGGACCGGAACGCCTTGCCCGCCGGGATGTCGAGTTCGCTCTGCTCTTTCACTTCCAGCGGCGGGTTACCATCCGCCTCAACCAGCTCCGCATAGGTGACGAATTGCTCTCGCAGGGTGCTCAGGTCGTCCCTGATCTCCGCGCCGGGCCAGTCCTCGGTGAAATTCAGCACCAGGTCATCCAGCAAAAGCGTTGCCCCGTCGCCGTAAGGGTCCCATTCCGCCGCCGCCCAGGGCGTTCCCTTGGCGCACATCCAGACATTGGCGGAGAGCTGATCGCAGGCGGCCACGCCCTGCGGCAGCGCCAGCGCCGCCGCGGTCACTGTGGCCCCCACGAGCATCTTCATGCTCCCACCTGATCCTTGTTCTTCAACCCGGTGCCAAGATACGCCTCGATCACCTGTTCGTTGGCCTTGATCTCGTCCAGCGTGCCTGTCGCCAGCACCCGACCCTCTGCCATGCAGATGACCGGGTCGCACAGCCGTCCGATGAAATCCATGTCGTGTTCGATGACAACGAAGGTATAGCCGCGCTCCTTGTTGAGGCGGATGATCGCGTCGCCGATGGTATTGAGCAGCGTCCGGTTCACCCCCGCGCCGACCTCGTCCAGAAAGACGATCTTGGCATCCACCATCATCGTGCGTCCCAGTTCCAGCAGCTTCTTCTGACCGCCCGAGATTTGCCCCGCCTTCTGCTCGGCCAGGTGTTCGATGGTCAGGAACTCCAGCACCTCGTCCGCCTTGGCCTTGAGCGCGCGTTCCTCGTCGGCAATGCGTTTGCGCCCGAACCAGGTATTCCAGAGCGTCTCTCCCGATTGCCCGCCCGGCACCATCATCAGGTTCTCGCGGCAGGTCATCGAATGAAATTCATGGGCAATCTGGAAGGTGCGCAGCAAACCCTTGTGAAACAGGTCATGGGGCGGAATGCCGGTGATGTTCTCGCCATCCATCCAGACCTTGCCGGAGGTGGGTTTAAGAACGCCCGCGATCACATTGAAAAGCGTAGTCTTTCCCGCGCCATTCGGTCCGATCAGTCCGGTGATCGAGCCGCGATCAATGGTCAGACTGGCCCCGTCAACAGCGTGAAAGCCACCGAAATGCTTATGCAGATCGTCCACGACGATCATGTGCTCATCCGAGTACGCCATTCATCCATCCCCGTATCCGGCTTTGTGCCCGGCGATCTTGCCGATCTTTTCTTGGTCTTGATAGCGATACAGCCCGCACACAGGCGGGCTGTATCAAATGCATCTAATCCGCTTACTTGAACCCGATGGTTTCGTTCACGCCGTTGCGCACTTCGATCATCCGGTAGGTGCCTGCGGCTTCGCCCGGACCCACCAGTTCCACGGCTGAGGCACCGACATAGTCCACGTCTTCGCCGTTCTTGATCAGCTCAAGCGCCTTGGCCAGCTCACCCGGATAGATTTCCACGCCGGGTCCGTTGGCGACATGCAGGATGTGGTCCTTGTAGTCCGCTGGGTCGGAAGAGCCTGCAGCCTGCATCGCCAGCAGGAACAGCGCCGCCGCGTCATAGGCTTCGGGCGTGTAGGGCGATGTGGCGTCGAAGGCATCCCCGGCCATGCTGACCAGCGTGTCGATGCCCTGACCCTGCGAACCCGCGATCTGACCGTAGGAGCCGTCGAGGTCCGGACCGATGGTCTTGGGCAGGTTCTCACCGATCATGCCGCCGGGCAGACCGAAGGTGTCCCAAGCGCCTGCGTCCAGCGCGGATTTGATGATCCCCGCGCCACCCTGGTCGAGGTAGCCCGCAACGACCAGCAGGTCACCGCCGGCAGAGGCCAGCGCGCCAACCTCGGCAGAGTAATCCGCCTTGCCGTCCTCGTGGGCCGCGACGATCGTCACTTCACCGCCGATGGCCTTGAAGGAGGACTCGATCGCGTCCGCCAGACCCTTGCCGTAGTCGTTGTTGGTGTAGGTCAGCGCGATGGACTTCACGCCGCGCTCCTGCAGAATCTCCGCCATCACTTCGCCTTCACGGGCGTCGGAGGGGGAGGTGCGGAAGAACAGACCGTTGTCTTCCATCGTGGTCAGACCGGGCGAGGTGGCCGACGGCGAAATCATCACCATCCCGTTCGGGATCGCGACGTTCTGCAGCACGGCACCGGTCACACCCGAGCAATCCGCACCGATGATACCGTTCACGCCATCCGCGATCAGGCGTTCGGCCGAGGCAACGGCCAGACCGTTGTCGATACAGCCCGAATCCGCGCGCATCGGCGTGACCTTGGCCCCGTCCAGCAGCAGACCGCTGTCGGTGACTTCCTTCATCGCCATCTCGGCACCCGCGGCCATCGGGCCGGTCAGCGATTCAATGGGTCCGGTGAAGCCGTAAAGCACCCCGAGCTTGACTTCCTTCGCGTGGGCATCTGCCAGCGCACCGGTCGCCATCAATGCCGTGGCCGCTGTGGCCATAAGCAGTTTTTTCATGGATATCTCCCTTGTTGGAACATGATGTTCAGCCGGGAGGGTATGCGGTGGATTTTCAAAAGAAAAGGGGGTTTTTCAAGGTGCAAGTCCGTCGCTCGCGGGGGTTTGATGGGCCCCCGGTAGCAATTTCCGCCCGAAAGGTTAGCTTTCCCGTGAACCTTGTTTTCAGCGGGAGAATGACAATGCGGTTTCCGAAATCCTGTACCAATTTCCTGCTTGCCTGCGCGCTGTCGCTTGCGGCTGCCGTTACGGCAACGGCACAGCAAGACTGGCAGATTCAACCCGTGGTTACCGACCTCGATACCCCCTGGGCCGTCGCCCCCCTGCCGGAGGGCGGGGCGCTGGTGACTGAGCGCGACGGGCGGCTGCTCCACGCCACCCGAGAAGACCTGCGCGAGATCGGCGGCGTCCCGAGGGTGGCGACACAGGGGCAGGGTGGCCTGCTCGACATCACGCTGGCCCGCGATTTTGAACAGACCCGCACGCTCTTTCTGACTTACGCCAAGCCGCAGGGCGGGGGCAGCGGCACGGCACTGGCCCGGGCGATTTTTCCCCAAGGTGCCACGCAACTTGAAGACGTGATCGAACTTTTTGCTATGAAGCCCGGCAGCTCCGGTAGCAGGCATTTCGGCTCCCGCGTGGTCGAAGCCCCGGATGGCACGCTTTTCGTCACCATCGGCGACCGGGGCGACCGCCCCGCCGCGCAGGACCTTTCGCGCCATAACGGCACCATCGTCCGCGTGACCCGCGACGGGCGCATCCCCGCCGACAACCCCTTCGTCAACCAGGCGGGCGCGCTGCCCGAGATCTGGTCCTACGGCCACCGGAACCCGCAGGGCGCGGGGCTTGATCTGCAAGGAAACCTCTGGACCGCCGAACACGGCGCGCGCGGCGGGGACGAGGTGAACCTGGTCAAGAGGGGCGCAAACTACGGCTGGCCAGTGATTTCCTACGGGGTGCACTACTCGGGTGCAAAAATCGGTGAAGGCACGTCGAAGCCGGGCATGGAACAACCCGTCTTCTACTGGGACCCGTCCATCGCCCCCTCGGGCCTGCTGGTTTATTCGGGCAAGATGTTCCCTGACTGGCGCGGGCACATGTTCGTGGGATCCCTGAAATTCGACTACATCAGCCGCCTTTCCGGCAGCCCCTTCCGCGAGGTCGAACAGATCCGCACGCCCCATACCTCGCGCGTCCGCGACATCGTCGAAGCGCCCGACGGGTCGATCTGGTTCATCTCCGTGGGCGAGGGCGCCGTCTTCCGCATCACGCGCTGACGCCCTGTCTCCCGGCTCCGGACCTCTGGGAAGGTGAGTCCCGCAGTGCCTGCACCGCTTGAATTTACCTGAACCACCCGGTCCGCTGTCACACTGCCGAAGAGCGAAAGCGATGAGGCCCCGCCTCAGATCGAAAGGCGCGCCGCATGGCTGCCGCGTTCGCGGTAGGGCGTGGTCTCGTAGTGCGCACGGTAACACTTGGAGAAATGCGACGGTGAGGCGAACCCACACGCCAGCGCCACGTTGATCACGCTCATGTCCGTCTGCATCAAAAGGTTGCGCGCTTTCTGCAACCGCAGCTCCATGTAATACCGCTTGGGCGAACGGTTGAGGTAGCGCCGAAACAACCGCTCCAGCTGCCGCGTGGACATGCCCACCTCCTTGGCCAGAAGCGAGGGGCTGATCGGCTCCTCGATGTTGTTCTCCATCATCTGGATCACCTGGCTCAGCTTCGGATGACGCACCCCGATGCGCGTCGGTACGGACAGGCGCTGCGTGTCCTGATCGGTGCGGATCGAGGAATAGATCAGCTGGTCGGCCACCGCATTGGCCAGTTCCTCGCCGTGATCGTCGGCGATGATCTTGAGCATCAGGTCGATGGATGACGTCCCGCCCGCCGTCGTCAGCCGGTTCCCGTCAACGACAAAGACCGACTTCGTCAGGTCCACCTCCTGGAATTCCTCGGCAAAGCTGTCCTGGTTCTCCCAGTGGATCGTCGCACGCTTGCCGTCCAGAAGGCCCGCCTTGGCCAGCGTGTAGGACGCGGTGCAAAGCCCGCCCACCACCAGCCCCTTGCGGGCCTCGCGGCGCAGCCAGCCCAGCATCTTCTTGGTGGTCGCGTCCTGCACGTCGATGCCGCCGCACACCATGATCGTGTCGTCCCGGCTCAGCTCGTCGAGATCGTGATCGGCCTGGAACAATACCCCTGCCGAACAGGCGACCGTCTTCCCCCCTTCCGCCATGGTGGTCCAGGCATAAAGCTTCCTGCCGCTCATCCGGTTGGCGATGCGCAGGCTGTCGATCGCCGTGGCAAAGCAAAGCAGGCTGAACTGGTCGAGCAGGACAAAGACGAAACGGCGCGGCTTGTCGGTTTCCTGAGGAATGCGGGTGGCTGAGCGCGGCGCGGACATCGCAGCGTCCTTCGTTCTTGTTGTTTTCGCGTGCCACATCGGGGGGAAATCTGCGGCGTGGTTCTGACCTTGCTCATGCCGGAAGGTCAAGGTCAAGAGGGGCGAAATGGGTTCTGGTCACCGCGCACGGGCTTTTGTATAGACGAAAACCTGATAGCGCTGCCAGGCAGCGCACCGACCGGAGGGAACGACCATGAGCACATGGAGCAAATCAAGCTGGCGCGCGAAACCGCGGATCCAGATGCCCGACTATCCCGATCAGGCCGCCCTCGAGGCGGTCGAGGCGCAGCTGGCGCGTTACCCGGTCCTTGTCTTTTCCGGCGAGGCGCGCAGGCTGAAAAAGCAACTCGGCGCGGCCAGCCGTGGTGACGCCTTCCTTTTGCAGGGCGGCGACTGCGCGGAAAGCTTCGAGCAGTTCAGCTCGAACGCGATTCGCGACACTTTCAAGGTCATGCTGCAGATGGCCGTGGTCCTGACCTACGGCGCCAAGGTGCCCGTGGTGAAGGTGGGTCGCATGGCCGGCCAGTTCGCCAAGCCGCGCTCGGCCCCGACCGAGGTCGTGAATGGGGTGGAACTGCCCAGCTACCGCGGTGATATCATCAACGATCTGGACTTCACCGCCGACGCGCGCATCCCGAACCCCGAAAAGATGCTGCGCGCCTACACCCAGGCAGCGGCCACGCTGAACCTGCTTCGGGCCTTCTCGACCGGGGGCTACGCCGACGTGCACCAGGTGCACGGATGGACCCTCGGCTTCACCGACAACGAGCGCGCCGAGAAATACCGCGAGATCGCCAACCGCATCTCCGACACGCTGGACTTCATGTCGGCTGCAGGTGTGACCGCAGATACCGCGCATACCCTGCAGACGGTTGATTTCTACACCAGCCACGAGGCGCTGCTTCTCGAATATGAAGAAGCGCTTTGTCGTCAGGACAGCCTCACGGGGCAGTGGCTTGCCGGGTCGGGTCACATGATCTGGATCGGCGACCGCACCCGCCAGCCCGATGGCGCGCACGTGGAATTCGCCTCCGGCGTGCTGAACCCCATCGGGCTCAAGTGCGGCCCCTCGATGACCGCCGACGACCTCAAGAAGCTGATGGCCAAGCTGAACCCCGAGAACGAAGCCGGGCGCCTCACGCTGATCGCGCGCTTTGGCGCGGGTTCCGTGGGCGAGCACCTGCCGCGCCTCATCAGGGCGGTGCAGGAAGAGGGCGCCAATGTCCTTTGGACCTGCGACGCGATGCACGGCAACACGATCAAGTCGTCCTCGGGCTACAAGACGCGCCCCTTCGACTCCGTTCTGCGCGAGGTGCGGGAGTTCTTCGGCATCCACGCCGCCGAGGGCACGATCCCCGGTGGTGTGCATTTCGAGATGACGGGCCAGGACGTGACCGAATGCACCGGCGGTGTCCGCGCGGTCTCCGACGAGGATCTGTCGGATCGCTACCACACCGCCTGCGACCCGCGTCTGAACGCCAGCCAGTCGCTTGAGCTTGCCTTCCTCGTGGCCGAGGAACTGTCGGCGCATCGTCAGAAACAGGCCACCAAGGCCGCGGGCTGATCTTCGGCCGACCATTTGCGGCATCGCCCCCGGGCGGTGCCCGATGGCCGTGACCTAGTCTTCGGATTTCACCAGCCGCAGATACGGCGGGCGCTTCTTGGCGCCCCGGGCCGCGAAGGGGCTTTGCTCTTCTTGCATGCCGCGCCGTGCGGGCAAAGCGGGCTCGCCTTGCACCGTGGGCTGCCGTGCGTCCTGCCGTGTCAGTGGCGCGGGCAGCGGGGGCTGTCCCGGCGCGATCTGCAGAACCTCCTGCGCGGTGATGTCAAAGCGGCGCGGGCTCAGGCCGATGTCCCCTTTGGTGACAAGGCAGCCCAACACCCGGCTCACGTCGCCCAGATCGCTTTTGAGGGGCAGCAGGACCATTCGCCCTTCGAGCGCGCCACGTTCCGGCCCCGCAGGTGAGGCGAGCCGCAAGGTGCCGATGGCTGGCGTCTGGAACACCACTTCAAGCATGTCGGCGACGACGCTCCGCGCCGCGGGGCTGAAGAAGGTGGTCAGCGGCATCCCCCGGGTTTCCATCCCGATGATGTCATGCAGGTGGTTCCCCGCAATGCGCAGCCGCGCGATGCCCGGTGCCACCCGTTCCAGGATGAAGGCGTTCTCGAGCGCCTGTTCGATCCCGCGTGGATCGATGTCCGAGCGCTTGGGCAACAACCGCGCACCGCGGATCGCCTCCCAATAGGCCTCGACCTGCGCAATCGCAGCGTATCCGGTTTCTGGCTGGTAGTCTGACATAACAACGACATTTTGCTCGTTAAGGGTGTACTTGTCCATGATCCTTCATCCATACCCTGAAAAGGCGCGCCCGACGACACGGGACGCTCCAAGCAGGGCGTTAACTGTTGAGGCGGCGGCTCCACACCAATGCCTTAATATTGCCTTAATACACCAATCCCGCCACATTTCGTGACAAATTCGAAACTCTGGTTAATACGGGACAGGGCTTGCCCCCCGTGTCCGTTTCGCCCTATCCCGGTGCCGAGCGGGGGCAAGGAGACGGCCGAATGATCAAATCCATGACGGGCTTTGCATCGCGCAGCGGCACCGATGCCCCCTTCAGCTGGGGCTGGGAGTTGCGCAGCGTGAACGGTCGCGGGCTCGACATGCGCCTGCGTGTTCCTGAATGGGTCGACGGGCTGGAATCCGGTCTGCGAAAGCAGCTTGGCCATGTCGCCGCGCGCGGGAATATCACCTGCAACCTGCGCCTGACCCGCGAGGAAGGGGCCGCAGGCTACGAGGTGAACGAGGCTGCGCTGCACGCGATCCTCGTCGCCCTGCACCAGATCGAGGCGCGGGCGATGGATGCTGGCGTCTCGCTTGCCCCGTCCAAGGCCACCGACATCGCCAACATGCGCGGCGTGCTCGAGGCCGCCGCACCGGACGAAGACACCGGGCCCCTTTGCGCGGCCCTGCTGGCGGACTTCGAAACGGTGCTGGCGGATTTCGATGCGATGCGCGCCCGCGAGGGCGCGGCGCTGGCCGACGTCCTTCGGACACAGCTTGAGGAGATCGAGACGCTGACCGCCGAGGCCGCCGGTCTGGTCGAGGCCCGGCAGGCCGATCTTGCGGAAACCCTGCGCACCAATCTCGCCCGCGTGCTCGACAATGTCGACGGGGCCGAGCCCGACCGCGTCGCGCAGGAGCTGGCGATGATCGCCGTGAAATCCGACATCACCGAGGAGCTTGACCGCCTGACCGCCCATGTCGCCGCCGCCCGCGAACTGCTGGCCAAGGGCGGGCCGGTGGGTCGCAAGCTCGACTTCCTGATGCAGGAATTCAACCGCGAGGCCAATACGCTCTGCTCCAAGGCGCAGTACAAGGCGCTGACGCAAGTCGGCCTCGCCCTGAAAGCGGTGATCGACCAGATGCGTGAGCAGGTCCAGAATGTGGAATAGACCATGACCAAGACCCCCGCCGACCGTCGCGGCCTTCTGATCATTCTCTCCTCCCCATCTGGTGCCGGCAAATCGACGCTGGCCCGGCGGCTGATGAAATGGGACGAGACGTTGCAATTTTCGGTCTCCGCCACCACGCGCAAGGCCCGTGAAGGCGAGGTTGATAAGAAGGACTACTATTTCGTCAGCGATGCGGAGTTCCGCAAGATGGTTGCGGCAGGGGATATGCTGGAACACGCCCATGTCTTCGGCAATTTCTACGGCTCGCCCAAACCGCCCGTGGAAACCGCCATAGAGGCGGGACGCGACGTGCTCTTCGACATCGACTGGCAGGGCGCCCAGCAGATCCGTAACTCAGCGCTCGGGCCCTATACCCTCTCGATCTTCATCCTGCCGCCCTCCATCGCCGAATTGCACCGACGCCTTGTCAGCCGCGGGCAGGACACGCCCGAGACCATCGCGAAACGCATGCAGAAAAGCTGGGACGAGATCAGCCACTGGGACGGGTACGACTACGTGCTGATCAACGACGATCTGGACGCCACCGAGGAAAAGCTGAAAACCATCATCAAGGCCGAACGGCTCAAGTTCGCGCAACAACCGCGCCTGACCGACCACGTGCGCGCCCTTCAATCGGAATTCGAGGACCTGCAATGACCATCTACACGCTCGGAGAATTTACGCCCACCATCGACGACAGCGCCTGGGTCGCACCCGATGCCAACATCATCGGCAACGTCGTGCTCGAGGCGAACGCCTCGGTCTGGTTCTGCTCGACGCTGCGGGGCGATAACGAGGTGATCCATGTCGGGCGCGGCAGCAACGTGCAGGAAAACTGCGTCTTTCACACCGACATGGGCTATCCGCTGACTATCGGCGAAAACTGCACCATCGGTCACAAGGTCATGCTGCACGGCTGCACCATTGGCGACAATTCACTGATCGGCATGGGGGCTACCGTGCTGAACGGGGCGAAAATCGGCAAGAATTGTCTGATCGGGGCAGGGGCGCTGATCACCGAGAACAAGGTCATCCCCGACGGCTCGCTCGTGATGGGGGCGCCCGGCAAGGTGGTGCGCGAATTGGACGATCAGGCCATCAAAGCGCTCACGGCAAGTGCGCTCCACTACAGCGAGAACGCCGCGCGTTTCCGCAGCGATCTCAAGCCGCTTTGACCTGAATGCCCGACCGCGATCTGCTGCCGGATATCCTCGCCGCGCTGCCGCTGCCCGCGCTGGCGATCAACCGGAACGAGCGGATCGTGGCGATCAACGATGCCGCAAAGGCGCTGGTCCCGTCAGGTGCGATGGGGCGGCACTTTGTAACCGTCCTGCGCCAGCCCACGCTTGTTGAAGCGGTCGAAAAGGCGCTGCGCGAGGGCACGCCCGGGCACGCCAGCTATCTTGCCGGGACCGTGGACAAGAAAGTCACCTACGATGTCAGCCTGCGCCCCGTGGCCGCAACGGGCACCCTGGTCCTCAGCTTTCAGGACATCACTCACGAGGCCGAGGCAGGCCAGATGCGCCGCGATTTCGTCGCGAACGTCAGCCATGAGCTGCGTACGCCCCTGACGGCACTGATGGGGTTCATCGAAACTTTGAGCGGACCGGCCAAGGACGACCCCGCCGCGCGCGAGCGCTTTCTCGGGATCATGTCGGGCGAGGCCGAGAGGATGAACCGCCTTGTCGGCGATCTGCTCTCCCTCAGCCGGGTCGAGGCCGAGGAACGGGTGCGCCCCACCGCGAAGGTCGATCTGGTCGAAGTGCTGCGCAGCACGATGCGCAATCTCAACCCGCTCGCCGTCGACAACGATGTCGAGCTGCGCCCCGATCTTGGACCGGCGCCCTTGCCGCTGCTCGGAGATGCCGACCAGTTGCTGCAAGTCTTCACGAACCTAGTCGAAAACGCCATAAAGTACGGCGGCAAGGGCAAACCCGTGGAGATCAAGGCCGGGACCAACCTCCGCGACCCAGCGCTGCGCGGCCCGGCGGTGCGCGTGACGGTCGCCGATCATGGTCCGGGCATCGATCCCGTACACCTGCCGCGCCTGACAGAGAGATTCTACCGTGCCGACAGTCACCGGAGCCGCGCGCTCGGGGGGACTGGTCTTGGCCTCGCCATCGTGAAACACATCCTCAACCGCCACCGGGGCAGGCTCAGAATCGCCTCCGAACCGGGTCAGGGCGCGTCGTTCACAGTGATCCTGCCTCTTGATCTTGCGGCTGGATGAAAATTTTTAACAAAATCCTGCAAAATCCGTGGCTGTCATAAAACTGTAACACGACTGTCACAAAAGCTCAGCGAACCGTGCCTAGACGGGCGTCAAGATCACCATGGGGGTGGTCAAGAACCCGAACTGACAGGAGACACCATGTCACTGACCAAACTCACCACATCCGCGCTGGCCATTGCAGCCCTTTCCGCCACCGCTGCCGCCGCGCGTGACCAGGTGCAGATAGCAGGCTCTTCCACCGTGCTGCCCTATGCCTCCATCGTTGCCGAACTCTTCGGCGACAACACGGATTTCCCCATTCCCGTCGTGGAATCGGGCGGCTCCTCTGCTGGTCTCAAGCGTTTCTGTGAAGGCGTGGGCGAAAACACCATCGATATCGCCAACGCGTCGCGCCAGATCCGCGAAAAGGAGATCGAGGCCTGCGCCGCGAACGGCGTGACCGACATCATCGAAGTGCGCATCGGCTATGACGGCATCGTCTTTGCGTCGCAGCAGAGTGGCCCGGCCTTCACCGCATTCGAGCCTTCCGATGTTTTCAACGCCATCGGCGCCAAGGTGCTGAAGGACGGCGCGCTGGTCGACAACAGTCACAACACCTGGGCGGACTTCAATTCCGATCTGCCGGATACGGAAATCGCCATGTTCATCCCGGGTACCAAGCACGGCACCCGCGAAGTGTTCGAAGACAAGGTGCTGCTGAAGGGCTGCGAAGAAACCGGCGCCATGAAGGCAATGATCGACGGCGGCATGTCAGAAGATGACGCCGAGGATGCCTGCCTTGACGTGCGCCAGGACGGGCGCTCGGTGGACATCGACGGTGACTACACCGAAACGCTGGCGCGTATCGACGCGAATACCGATGGTATCGGCGTCTTCGGCCTTTCGTTCTACGAGAACAATACCGACAAGCTGAAGGTCGCGACCATGGGCGGCGTGTCGCCCTCGACCGAAACCATCGCGTCGGGCAAATACCCAGTTTCGCGCCCGCTGTTCTTCTACGTCAAGAAGGCGCACATCGGCGTGATCCCCGGCCTGAAGGAATTCGCAATGTTCTTCGTCGCGGATGAGCTGGCTGGTCCCGACGGCCCGCTTGCCAACTACGGCCTTGTCTCGGACCCCGAGCTGAGCGAAACGCAGGCGGCGGTTGCCGAGGAAAAGACCATCGGCGCAGGCTCCTGAGCCGCCGCTGACATGAATTGAATACCCGGGGGCGGCATGGGTCGCCCCCGGCCTGTTCCGGGCTTCTTTCCGGTGAACTGTGGGGCGATATGCCGATCTTGTGGGTTCTTCTGATTGTCCTCGCGATTGCGGCGGCGGGCTATTGGGCCGGTCGCGCGCGGGTGCTGAGCCAGACCGGCGGCGACCGCCGCACGATGCATTCGCTTCCCAGCTACTACGGCGGCAACGTGGTCATCAAATCCATCGTCCCGGCGCTCTTGGCCATGTTGCTGTGGCTTCTGATCCAGCCCATCTTTGTCAACAACGCTGTCTCGGGCATGATTCCGGCAGAGGTCGTGGCGCAGACGTCCGGCGATCTGGTGCTTTCCGAAGTGCGCCGCGCGGCCGCGGGTCTGAACGCGGCGGTGGATGCGGGTGTGATCGAGGCTGACCTTGCCGCCGACAGCAGCGCGCCGCTGGAAGACGTCGCCGCCGCATTGAAGGAAGCCGGGGCCGTCCTGACCTCGGAACTGACGGAACCTGTGCTGCGCGCTGCACAACGCTACCGCAACCTGACGGCCACTGGCTATGGCGTGATGTCGATGGTCGTGATCGCCCTCGCGATCCTCGGCGCGCTCTGGGGTCTGCGTGAGGCTGTCCCAATGTTTCGCGCGCGAAACAAAGTGGAAGAGGCCGTCCGGATGCTCCTGATCGGCGCGGCCTCCATCGCGATCCTGACGACGCTCGGCATCGTTTTGTCCCTTGTTTTCAATACCATCGAATTCTTCCGTCTCTACCCGGCGTCGGACTTCTTCTTTGGCCTGAACTGGGCGCCCAGCTTTTCGGGCCGGGGCGGCAGCTCCGATCTGGGGGTGATCCCGCTGCTTTGGGGTACCCTGTATATCTCCATCGTGGCGCTTGCGGTGGCCATTCCCATCGGCCTCTTCGCCGCGATCTATCTGTCAGAATACGCCACACCCCGTGTCCGATCCATCGCCAAGCCGATGCTGGAGATCCTCGCGGGCATTCCAACCATCGTCTACGGCCTTTTCGCGCTGCTGACCGTCGGGCCGCTGCTTGTGTCCGTCTTTGGCAAGGAAGGTCTGAACATCATGCAGGCCGGTACGGCGGTTGTAACGGCGGGGCTTGTCATGGGCATCATGCTGATCCCCTTCGTCTCTTCGCTGTCGGATGACATCATCAACGCGGTGCCGCAGGCCCTGCGCGACGGCTCCTACGGGCTGGGGGCCACGAAATCCGAAACCATCCGGCAGGTGATCCTGCCCGCCGCGCTTCCGGGTATCGTCGGGGCGATCCTGCTGGCCGCCTCGCGCGCCATCGGCGAGACGATGATCGTTGTCCTCGGGGCAGGCGCGGCGGCGCGGCTGTCGCTGAACCCTTTCGACGCCATGACCACGGTGACGGCCAAGATCGTGAGCCAGCTGACCGGCGACGCCGATTTCGCCAGCCCCGAGGCGCTTGTGGCCTTTGCCCTTGGTATGACGCTTTTCGTCATCACCCTGGGGCTCAATGTCTTCGCACTCTACATTGTGCGCAAATACCGGGAGCAGTACGACTGATGTCCGACGCAACCATCGACACCGCCCCCCGTCCGCAGCATAAATCCCTGCTGGAAGTGGATGCGCTCACCCGCAAGCGCAACGCCGCAGAGAAGCGGTTCCGCGCCTACGGGATTGCCGCGATCCTGACGGGTCTGTTCTTTCTCATCGTGCTGGCCGTGACCATCGTCCGCTCCGGTATCCCTGCCTTTACCCAGACCGTTGTGGGCGTGAACTTCACCCTGAGCGCCGAGCAATTCGCGGAAGCCGAGGGACAGCTTTTCAAGACCAAGGCCTACGAGCAGCTTCTGATCGAGGAAATCCGCGGCCAGCTGGAGACGCGTGGCCTGACGGTCGACTTCGACGCGAAGGCCATCGAGCGGCTGCTCGGCAAGCCCGGCGGCACCCTGCGGGAGCATTACCGCGCGAACGAGGCCGACCTTGGGCAGCCCGTTTACTTTGAGCTTGCCGCCGCGTCCCGTGTCGACGGGTATCTCACCGGGCGCGTGACGCGGGACACGCTGCAAGACAGCCGCTTTCTCGAAGCCTCGGACCTTGATCTGATCGACGCGCTGGTTGAGGCGGGGATCATCACGCGGGCCTTCAACTGGAACTTCATCACAGGCGCGGATTCAGGCGTGGACAATCCCGGCGGCGCGGGCATCGGGGCGTCGGTGATCGGGTCGTTCTTCATGATGCTGGTGGTGCTGGTCCTGTCGCTGCCTATCGGCGTGGCGGCGTCCATCTACCTAGAGGAATTCGCGCCCCAGAACCGGTTCACGGACCTCATTGAGGTGAACATCTCGAACCTTGCCGCCGTGCCGTCCATCGTTTTCGGCATCCTTGGCCTTGCGGTCTTCATCCAGTTCATGCACCTGCCGCAGTCCGCCCCGCTGGTCGGTGGGTTGGTGCTGACGCTGATGACGCTGCCGACGATCATCATCTCCACCCGCGCCTCTTTGAAGGCGGTGCCGCCCTCGATCCGCGAAGCCGCGCTTGGGGTCGGTGCCTCCAAGATGCAGACCGTGTTCCATCATGTGCTGCCGCTGGCGATGCCCGGTATCCTGACGGGCACAATCATCGGCCTGGCACAGGCGCTGGGTGAGACTGCGCCGCTTTTGCTGATCGGCATGGTGGGTTTCGTCGCGCGCGGCTACCCGGAAGGGTTCGTGGCGGGCTTTACCGAGCCGAACTCGGCCATGCCCGCGCAGATCTATACCTGGGCCGCGCGTGCGGATGCCGGATTTTACGAGAAAGCCTGGGGCGGGATTATCATCCTGCTGCTGTTCCTGCTGGCAATGAACATCCTGGCCATCATCCTGCGCCGCCGGTTCGAGCGGCGCTGGTAAGGTGCTGAACATGAGAGACAATATGACTGCGGAGAAAGACGTGGAAACCAAAAACGTTAAGATCGCGGCCCGCGGCGTGCAGGTCTATTATGGCGACAATCACGCCATCAAGGACGTGAACGTGGATATCGAGGACAACACCGTCACGGCTTTTATCGGCCCGTCGGGCTGCGGCAAGTCGACCTTTCTGCGCTGCATCAACCGCATGAACGACACCATCGACATCTGTCGGGTCGAGGGCGATATCCGCATCGACGGAGAAGACATCTACGACAAGAACGTCGATCCGGTGCAGTTGCGGGCCAAGGTGGGCATGGTGTTCCAGAAGCCGAACCCTTTCCCGAAGTCGATCTACGACAACGTGGCTTACGGTCCGCGCATCCACGGTCTGGCGCGCAACAAGACGGAGCTGGACGAGATCGTCGAACGCGCTCTCAAGCGCGGGGCGATCTGGAACGAGGTCAAGGACCGGCTGCAAGCCCCCGGCACGGGTTTGTCTGGCGGCCAGCAGCAGCGGCTTTGCATCGCGCGCGCCATCGCGACGGAGCCCGAGGTCCTGCTGATGGACGAGCCCTGTTCCGCGCTCGACCCGATTGCCACGGCGCAGGTGGAAGAGCTGATCGACGAGCTGCGCGAGAATTATTCGGTGGTGATCGTCACGCACTCCATGCAGCAGGCCGCGCGGGTCAGCCAGAAGACGGCGTTCTTCCACCTTGGCCACCTGGTGGAATACGACGACACCGACAAGATCTTTACCGCCCCCGAAGACGAGCGGACGGAAAGCTACATCACAGGACGTATTGGATAAAACCATGGCCGATCAACACATTGCATCTGCATTCGACCGCGATCTGG
This sequence comes from Sulfitobacter sediminis, assembly GCF_040811725.1. Taxonomy (NCBI): domain Bacteria; kingdom Pseudomonadati; phylum Pseudomonadota; class Alphaproteobacteria; order Rhodobacterales; family Roseobacteraceae; genus Sulfitobacter; species Sulfitobacter sediminis. The sequence goes on along the minus strand of NZ_JBFNXX010000024.1, from coordinate 9,568 downwards.
AGGCTGTGCAGGCCCAGATCATGAAGATGGGCGGCATGGTCGAAGACGCCATCCGCCTTGCCGCGCAATCGCTTGAGACCCGCGACGAGGAACTGGCCGAGAAGGTGCGTGGCGCTGACCGCGCCATCGACGCTCTGGAGAACCAGATCAACGAGAACGCCGCGCGGGTGATCGCGCTGCGCGCCCCGACGGCCATCGACCTGCGGCTTATCCTGAGCGTGATCAAGATCAGCGCAAACCTGGAACGCATCGGCGACTACGCCAAGAACATGGCCAAGCGCACCAGCGTTCTGAGTAATTTGCCGCCCGTGAACGACAGTGCGGGGGCCATACGCCGCATGGCGCGCACGGTCGAGGGGATGCTGAAGGATGCGCTTGATGCTTATATCCAGCGCGACGCGGAGCTTGCCCGCGACGTCATTGCCCGGGACGAAGACGTCGACCAGATGTACAACGCGCTTTTCCGTGAATTCCTGACCTTCATGATGGAGGATCCGCGCAACATCACCGCCTGCATGCATCTGCATTTCATCGCCAAGAACACCGAGCGCATGGGGGATCATGTGACCTCCATCGCCGAGCAGGTGGTCTACCTTGTCACGGGCGAGCATCCGGATGACGCGCGGCCCAAGGCCGACAAGACCTCGATCGCCTCGGAGGGGTAGGGGGGGCCGGTGTCCGTCACTCAACCCCATGTTCTGCTGGTCGAGGATGAACCGGCGCAGCGCGAGGTGCTGGCCTACAACCTCGAGGCCGAGGGCTATGCGGTGAGCCGCGCCGAGAACGGCGAGGAGGCCATGTTGCAGGTGGCGGAGATCACGCCGGATCTGGTTATCCTCGACTGGATGATGCCACTGATGAGCGGGATCGAGGTCTGTCGTCAACTCAAGACCCGAGAGGAGACGCGGAATATTCCGGTGATCATGCTCTCGGCGCGTTCCGAGGAGGTGGATACGGTGCGCGGGCTGGAAACAGGCGCGGACGATTACGTCGTAAAACCCTTTTCCCTGCGCGAACTGATGGCGCGGGTGCGTACGCAGCTGCGCCGCTCGCGGCCTGCGGCCAGTGGTGAGCTGCTGATCTATCAGGACATCACGCTGGACCCCGAGCGGCACCGGGTGACGCGCGGGGACCGGGAGTTGAAGCTGGGGCCGACGGAGTACCGCTTGCTGCTAACCCTGCTCGAAAAGCCCGGGCGCGTTTTGAGCCGTGACCAGTTGCTGGACCTTGTCTGGGGGCGCGACATCTACGTCGATACGCGCACCGTTGACGTGCACATTGCACGGCTGCGCAAATCCCTGACCCAGGCGGGCGAGGAAGACCCGATCCGCACGGTGCGCGGAGCGGGATATTCGCTGGGCTGAGCGCGCGGCGATTGCTTTCCGCGTCCGGACGTGCTGCCTTGGCAGGGCAAGGCCAAGGGGGGCGCAGATGGCGGATATCACGGTTTATCGGGCAAGGAAGATCATCACTATGGACGCCAACCGTCCCGAGGCGACGCATGTTGCTGTGATGGACGGCAAGATACTGGCCACGGGCGGTGCGGATTGTGCCGATGCCTGGGGGGCGGTGACCCACGACGACACCCTTTCCGAGACGGTGCTGTTGCCCGGGTTCGTCGAGGGCCACGCGCATATGATGGCCGGAAAGATGTGGGATTTCGCCTATGCGGGTTATCACGACCGGATCGACCCGCAGGGGAAGCTGCATACGGGTATGACCGTTATCGACGCGGTGATCGCGCGGCTGTCAGAGCGGGCGGCAAGTTTGCCCGACGGTGCGCCGCTCTTTGCCTGGGGGTTCGATCCGATCTTTCTGCCGACGGAGCGATTGAGCCGCCGCCACCTCGACGCTGTCGCAACAGACCGTCCCATTGCGGTGATGTTCTCGAACTTCCATCTGATGTGCGTGAACTCCGCCGCGCTGGAACTGGTCCAATACTCCGCCGAGACAAACCTTGAAGGGGTGATCAAGGACGACAGCGGCAAGCCCACGGGCGAATTGCAGGAGATGGCCGCCATGTTCCCGGTGTTGCGCCGGATCGGGGTGGATTTCCGCACGCTGTCGCAGGGAGAGGATGCGCTGCGCTCTTACGCGGATGTCTGCCGCAGGGCGGGGGTGACGACGGTGACCGACCTTTATTCCTCGATGGAGGACGAGGACCTTGAGGCGATGCTGCGGGTCACCGGCGCGGAGGATTTCGGCGTGCGGATCGTGCCCGCCCTTGGCGCGACCGGCCAGCAGCCGGAGGCGCTGGCGCAGCGGGCGCTGCGGCTCAAGGCGCGCTCCACCGACAAGCTGCGGCTGGGGGCGGTCAAGCTGATGACCGACGGGTCGATACAGGGCTGGACGGGCCGGGTGAAATGGCCGGGATACGTGGGTGGCCAGCCAAACGGGCTCTGGAACAGCACGCCCGAGGAGATTTTCGCACTGTGTGAGGCGATGTACAAACACGGGGTGCAGATGCATATCCACGTGAATGCGGACGAGGCCTCGGAAGTGTCACTCGATGCCTGCGAGGCGGCGGCGCGCAAGCATCCCTGGCCGGGGGCGCGGCATGTGTTCCAGCACTGCCAGATGATGGGGGCCGACCAGTTCGCGCGGGCGCGGGATCTGGGGATTTGCTGCAACATCTTCTCAAACCATCTTTGGTACTTCGGTGACCAGCACGTGGCGCTGACCATCGGAGAGGACCGGGCCACCCGGATGAATGCCGCGCGGGCGGCGCTGGATGCGGGGGTGAACGTGGCGATCCATTCGGACGCGCCGGTGACGCCAATGGGGCCCTTGTTTACCGCCTGGTGCGCGGTCAATCGTCAGACGATGTCGGGGCGGACGCTGGGGGAGGCGCAGCGGATCACGGTGGCAGAGGCGTTGCGGCTGATCACGCTGGGCGCTGCCTATACACTGAAGCTTGACAGTGAGATTGGCAGCATCGAGACCGGCAAGATCGCGGACTTCGCCATTTTGGGCGAGGACCCGCTGGCGGTTGCTCCCGAGTCATTGAAGGATGTGCCGGTGCTGGGGACTATCTCGGGCGGCAAGGTGCTTTGGGCATGAACCCGCTGCTGCTTACGGTGATCAGCGGCTACCTTGGTGCGGGAAAAACGACGCTGATCAACAGGTTGCTGGCCGATCCCAAGGGATTGCGGCTGATGGTGATGGTCAATGATTTCGGGGCGATCAATGTGGACCGGTCGCTGATCGCGGCGGAGGGCGAGAATGTAATCGCCCTGACCAACGGCTGCGTCTGCTGCACGATGGGCGCGGACCTGTTCATGGCGCTGGGTGACTTGCTGGACCGCAGGCCGAGGCCCGATCACCTGATCATCGAGGCGAGCGGCATCGCCGACCCCAAGGCCATTGCCAACACGGCCATCGCGGAGCCCGAACTGCGCTACGCGGGGATCGTGACGCTGGTCGATGCGCTCAATATCCTCGATCTGCTGGGCGATCCGCTGGTCGGGCCACAGGTACGCCAACAGATCGCCGTGGCAGACCTGGTGCTGCAGACGAAGCGTGAGACGCGGGATGAGCGGCTGGATGCGGCATTTGTCTCTATGGCGCTGCGCGTGCCAGAGATACTCAGCGCCGATGCGCTTTCCGTACTCACGCTGGATGGCGACAAGGAAAAGGTTGCCGGGTTCAGCGCTGCGCATCCGGAGTACGTCAGCTGGCACCTGCGACCGGAAACGCCCGTGTCCTGCGACGTGCTGAAGGAGGCCCTGGGGGCGCCGCCGGCGGGGCTTTACCGGCTGAAGGGCGTGCTGCGCACGAATCGCGGACAGAAGGCCGTCCATCTAGTCGGAAAACAATTTTCGATCAGCGCTTTGGAGGGTGAAGTTGAACCAGTTCTCGTCGGGCTTGGCCCAAGGGGGCGGCTCAGCGAAGAGGAAGTCACTGCCTGGTGGGACGCGATTTGTGCGGCAAGTGCACGCGATGTGCAGCCAGTCGGCGAAACCTGACGCCTTGGGGGCGTCATAAGCATCGCAGCTTAATCGGCCATTCATTCTTGTGCTCCATTAAGGGCCGATGACGCGGGTGCGCGGGTGTTGCCGCGCGCGGTTAGCATCGTCAGCGCGGGACAGGAACAACATGCACCTGGGTGAAGAGCCTCTGCGGTCGATGGGGGCGATGTATTCGAAAAAGAAGGTCGTGATCGTGGACGATTCGCGCTCGATCCGGCATTGGCTGCGTCTGGTTCTGGAACGCGATCCACGGCTGGAGGTCGTGGGAGAGGCCGATTGCGCGGCTTCCGCGCGGGACGTGATCAAGCAGACCAATCCCGATGTCATCACGCTCGACATCGAGATGCCCGGGATGAACGGCCTTGCCTTTCTGGAACGGCTCATGGCGCTGCGGCCCATGCCGGTGGTCATGATTTCGGCCGCCACGCAAAGCAATTCCGAGGCCACGATCACGGCGTTGTCGCTGGGGGCAGTGGACTGTATCCTCAAGCCCGCAAACGCCGCGGACAGCGCGACCTGCCGGGATATCACGCGCCGGGTGTTCTCGGCCGCCTGCAGCACGGTCCAGGTCGGCCGCCGCGCCAGGCCCGCGGCGCCGGCTGCAATCGGACGCCGCACGGGGCCGATGCCCATTATCCTGATCGGCGCCTCGACGGGCGGTGTGGGTGCTTTGGAATCCGTGCTGGCCGATCTGCCTGTCGATGCGCCGCCGGTGGTCATCGTGCAGCACATGCCGGGAGCCTTTCTGGTGAGCTTTTCGCAGATGCTGAACCGTCAGCTGCCTCAGGATGTGGCCATCGCGCGCGAGGGCGAGGCGCTGGAGGACGGTCAGGTGCGGCTGGCACCGGCCATCGGCAAGGACACGCAGGTCAGTCGCCGGGGCGGGGTCTGGCAATGCCACTTCGTTCAGCCGGCTCAGGACAGCCTCTATTGTCCTTCGGTCGACAGCCTGTTCCTCTCGGCACGGGAGGCTGCGACCGACGTGATCGCGGTGATCCTGACGGGGCTTGGCCGGGACGGGGCGGCGGGCCTGCTCGATCTGCGGAGCGCCGGGGCCGCGACGCTGGGACAGGATGCGGCCAGCAGCGTCGTCTACGGGATGCCGCGCGCTGCCTGGGAGGCGGGTGCCGTGGCCGAACAATTGCCCCTGTCCCAGATCGGCGGCGGGATCATGCGCGCGGTCGAGAAACACGCGGCGGGGCGCGGGCGGGGATGATGAAGCGGATCGTCATTACCCAGGGAGAACACTGCACCAGCGCCGATCCGGATGCCACGATCTCGACCCTGCTGGGCTCTTGCGTGGCCTGCTGCCTCTGGGACCCGGTTGCGCGCGTCGGGGGCATGAACCACATGCTGCTTGCCGTGCATCCCAAGGGCGGCATCCAGAGCGAGAGCCTGTCGGGTGTCAATGCGATGGAACTGCTGATCAACGATCTGCTGAAGCTGGGCGCGATGCGCCACAGGCTCATGGCCAAGGCCTTTGGCGGGGCACGGATGATCAGCGGGCTGTCAGATATCGGCCCTGCCAATTGTGCCTTTGCGAAGGCCTATCTTGAGCGCGAGGGCATAGAATGCGTGTCGGAATCGCTGGGCGGTGAGCTCGCGCGTCACGTGGTATTCGTGCCAACCACCGGCGTGGCGCGTGTCAAGGTTCAGCGCGGTGCGCCGGAGATCGCGCCGGTGGTGCCGACGCCGGTCGGCAATGGACTGGAGCTGTTCTGAGGCGTGGTGCACGGGGTGCGTGAGGGTTTTCGGAAGCGCTTAGAACAAGTCCACGTCGCCGAGGCTTTCATCCTGGGCGACGGCCCAGTGGCTTCGGGACTTGCTTCGCAAGAGATGACGTGTGGCATCGAGGCGGAGCTGTGCGCCGATCCCGGGGGGCAGGTCGCCCTTGGACTGCCGCGACAGCGCCAGCGTGAGGATCGCGAGATCCTCGAGTGACTGGCGCACGAAATCAAGCCGTTGCAGCCGGGTGATGCCGGAGGTGGCCTGTGACAGGCCGCTGCCCAGTTCCTCGCCGATCACGAATTCGACGGCGTGGATCTCATCGGCCAGCCCGTCGAGGTATTCCGAGAGGCGTCCCAGCACGCCCCCCAGCGTCAGTTCCGGCGCAGGCTCCTTCATCACAGGCGACCGACGACCGCCTCGATGCAATTGCGCAGATCATCCGGCTGAAACGGCTTCTTGAGGTAGTTGTTCATGCCCAGCTTCTTGCCGTGGTCGATGATCTGCTGCTCGGCCCTGCCGGTGATCAGAACAAAGCCCACCTTCTGGGTCTTGGGCGTGGCGCGCAGATAGTGGAGCAGTTGCAGCCCGTCCATCTCGGGCATGTTATAATCGGAAATGACCAGATGCGCGGGTTTGGTCGCAAGCGCCTGCAGGGCCTGCCTGCCATTCTCGGCCGTGGCGACGTTGCGCACCCCGAAGGCGTCGAGCGCCTGGGTAATCAGGCCGCGACTGGTGGACATGTCGTCCACCACCATTATCCGAATTTGATCACGCAGTGCCATGGGTCAGCATCCTTGAGGGTTGTAAGTGTGGCGGTCCGTCATGGCTGTGCCGTCAGGACGCGATTGGTCGATAGGTCGTGGGCCCGGTGCAGTCGAAGCCATAAGCGCCTGGATCAGCGATCCGCTCCGAATGGCCGAGAAATAACACGCCATCGGGGGCGAGTGCGGCGTGCAGACGGGGCCAGAGCCGCCGCTGCGTTTCGACATCGAAGTAAATCACCACGTTCCGACAAAAGATCACGTCGAAGCGCCGCGTCATGGGCCAGGGGGCCAGCAGGTTCAACTCGTTGAAACGGATCAGGCTGGTCAGGCTGGGCAGCGCCCTGAAAAACGGCTCGGATTCGCCCAGGTCCTCGCGGCTGAAGTATTTTTGCAGAAGTGTTTCAGAGACACCGCCCATCAGCCGTTCGGGATAGAGGCCACGCCGGGCGAACTGCACCACCTCGCTGTCGATGTCGGTGGCGAGAATACGCAGGTCTAGAGAGCCTGCGGTCGGCGTATGGTCGATCAGCCGCATCGCGGCCGAAAGCGGCTCCTGCCCATTGGAGCAGCCGGCGGACCAGATGCGCATGGGCTTTCCGGCGCGCAGATCGGGAAGGCGTTTCTCAAACTCCCCGATCATGGTGTCGTAGTGATGGCTTTCCCGGAAAAAGTGGGAGACGTTCGTGGTCAGCGCCGAGATGAGGTAGCGCAGCTCTCCCTTGCCCTGCTCGGACTGCAGCAGGGCGCTGTAGGCGGAGAAGTCGGGCAGACCCAGATCGCGCAGCCGGTGGCGCAGGCGCGAGCGGATCATCGAGCTTTTCTCCTCGACCAGCGTCAGGCCGCTTTCCCGGTACGCCAGATCGGCGATGGCGCGGAAGCTGACGGGGTCGAGATCAGCCGATATCTGCATCTGTGCCGTCATGCAGCCACGCCTTCGGCGACGTTGATCGTCGCGGCAAGGTCGAGCACGCGGATCATCCGCTCGTCGATCAGTGTGAGCGCGCTAACCACAGCCTCGGCGGGCGAGGACGACAGCTCGGGCGGCGGCTGCATGTCCTCGGGCGAGAGGGCGACGATGTCGGAGACCGCATCGACGAGGAGGCCTGTCATCGTCTCGTCCAGCTTCACGACGATGATCACGTTGCGTTCGTTCTGGTCACGCTTGGGCAGGCCGAGACGGCTGGAAAGGTCCATGACCGGCAGGACGGTGCCGCGCAGGTTGATCACACCCTTCATGTAATGGCGCGCATGAGGCAGGGGTGTCGCGTGGGTCCATCCCCTGATTTCGCGCACCGACATGATGTCGAGGGCATATTCCTGATCCGCGATGCGGAAGGTCAGCAGCTCGATGCTTTTGGGACTGGATTGCACGCTCATGCCGAAAGACCTTCTTGCGGTGTGGGGGGCGGCGCGCGGTGCGGGGTGGCTGCGGAGCCGATGATGTCGGAAGGATCGAGGATGAGCGCGATCTGGCCATCGCCGAGGATCGTCGCGGCGGCGACGCCCGGCGCGCGGTGAAAGCTGTCGTCGAGGCCCTTGATCACCACCTGGCGCTGGTCGAGGATATTGTCGATCACGAGCGCGGCCCGGCTCTCGTCCTCCTGCGCGATCAACAGGGCGACGCAACCGTTGAAATCCGTTACCGGATCGCGGTAGCCGAGCGCATGACCAAGGTCGAAAAGCGGCACGAAACCGCTGCGCACCTCGATCACGTGATGGCCCGGGCGGACCATCTGCACGCTCCTGTCGTCGAGCGTCAGCGTTTCGATCACAAGGTTGAGGGGCAGGACCAGCGTTTCCCCAGCGACCTCGACCACCATGCCGTCGAGCACCGCCAGCGTGAGTGGCAGTGAGATCGAGAAAGTCGTGCCCTTGCCCGGCTCTGAGGTGGTCGTGATGCGGCCGCCAAGGGCCTGTATGGCCGTACGGACCACATCCATGCCGACGCCACGGCCCGAAAGATCTGACACCACGGAAGCGGTGGAGAAGCCGGGCAGGAAGAGCAGATTGTCGATTTCGCTATCCGACAGGTTGGAATCGAGAGGGATCAGCCCCTTGTCGATGGCGATCTGCAGGACCTTGGGGCGGTTGATCCCGCCGCCATCGTCCGCGACCTCGATCACCACGCGGCCCGAACGATGGGCGGCGCTGAGCGTGACCCGGCCTTGCGGGTCCTTTCCTGCCTCAATCCGTTTCTCGGTGTTTTCAAGGCCGTGATCCACGGCGTTGCGGATCATGTGGGTCAGCGGATCGGCAAGCCGTTCGATCACCGTCTTGTCGACCTCGGTCGCCTCGCCGATGGTTTGCAGGCGCACGTCCTTGCGCACGGCAGCGGATGCCTCGCGGACGATGCGGGACATGCGCTGGAACAGGGATTTGACGGGCTGGGCGCGGATCATCATCACGCTGTCCTGGATATCGCGGGTGAGGCGCTGGAATTCCTCCAGCCCGCTCATGGGGTCGGAATGGGGCGAGAGGCCCGATTGTTCGAGGCTCTGGCTGAGCATGGCCTGGTTGATCACCAACTCGCCCACGAGGTTGACCAGCCGTTCGATCCGGTCGAGGTCGACCCGGACCACGGATTTCGCCGCGGCGGAGGCCGCCTGTTTGCCGCCCCTGTCGCCTGCCGGGGCGGCCTCGGGCGGCGCTGGGGGCGGGGGTGAGGCAACGGGGGCATCGGGCACGGGGGCAAGCGCTTCGTCCTCATCCGCCGGGTCGCTGTCGGATACTGTCGCGGGAACGTCCTCCAAGGGAGGCGTGTCCGGGATGTCTTCTGCCGCAGTCTCCGACCCGTCGGCGCGGCTGATGTCGAGGGTGCAGAGCCCCTCGACGAATTCAAAGATCGAGGCGATCTCGGCCTCTTCGACTTCGGTGACGAGGGTGATTTTCCAGCTCAGATGGGGGATCTCGGGCACAAGCGATGCGAAGTCGGGGAGTTCCGATGTGTCGCAGACGACCTGCATCTCTCCCAGTTGCTGCAGGTTGCGCAACAACAGCGCCGGTTCGTTGCCGGTATCGAAGAGTTCGGCTTGCGGGATGGGGTGGATGGCTCCTGCTCCATCGGCGTCGCAATGCGCCATAATGCAGTTGTCACGAACTGCTAGGAGA
>NZ_JBFNXX010000213.1:0-248 GCF_040811725.1 Sulfitobacter sediminis | reverse complement strand
CCCCCCACCGGCCCCGCGCCCCGGCGCCCCACCCCCTCCGTGCTCGCTGTGTCGGGGGGGCGCCGGCGGGGGGGGGGGGGGGGGGCCGCGCGGGCCGGGGGGGGGGGGGGGGGGGGGGGGCCCGGGCCCCCCCCCCCCCCCCCCCCCCCCCCCCCCGCCGCGCCCAACAGGCCCGCCCCCCCCCCGCGGAAGGGGGGCGGGCCGCGGGCGGCGGCGCGCGCCGGGGCGCGGCGGCCGCCGCGGGCGCC
>NZ_JBFNXX010000212.1:0-248 GCF_040811725.1 Sulfitobacter sediminis | reverse complement strand
GCCCCCCGTCTTACACACCGACGCGGACACGGCGGCCCGACCCGCCGCGGTTCCGGTGGCACCAAGGGGTCCGGCTCTGGCGGCACCATGGGCAGCTGTTCCGGTGGGACCAAGGGTTCCGGCTCGGGCGGGACCAAAGGCAGCGGCTCCGGTGGCACGAAGGGCACCGGCTCTGGCGGCACCAAGGGCAGCGGGTCCGGTGGGACCAAGGGGTCCGGCTCGGGCGGCACGGACGGGAGCGGGTCGGG
>NZ_JBFNXX010000211.1:0-248 GCF_040811725.1 Sulfitobacter sediminis | reverse complement strand
AGGTTAAACAGGTCAGACTTCGCGGGCAGCGGCGCGCAGAGGCGGATCGGTAGCTGTGCCGGATTGATGCAGTAACGCCCGGCGAATGGTCCGTAATGGACCTGAGGAAACCCCTCATCGGGTCTTTCATAGTCCTTGCCGTGCCAGCGCGCGGCCTCAAGCATCCCGTCGAGATCATGGCCGGTGTCGATCCCCTCGCCCCGCCAGCGGCCCAGCATCTCCTCCACGCTCACCGTCCCGAGCGTATC
>NZ_JBFNXX010000210.1:0-248 GCF_040811725.1 Sulfitobacter sediminis | reverse complement strand
AGAAGGTAGAGATGCTCTTCGCCCACCACAAACGCCTTATCGGCCTCGACCGCCTCCGCCTTAGAGGACCAAACGGCGCCAAGGACGAGTTCCACCTCGCAGCAACAGTCCAGAACCTCCGCAAACTTGCCAAGCTCAGACAAATTCCGGTGTGAAGAGCCGGGCAGAAACCGTTCGACCATCAATTCAAACGAAATCCCCGGTCGACTTTTTCAACAGCATCTTGCGCTTTGCAGACCTTCACCTTG
>NZ_JBFNXX010000209.1:0-249 GCF_040811725.1 Sulfitobacter sediminis | reverse complement strand
CCACACCGTGCCGCTCTCGGGGGGTTTTTGGGGGGGCGTGTTTCTCCCCCGCGCCCGCTGTTGTCTGTCTTGTAGGTGGGGGGTCGGCGGGTGGGGTGGGGGGGCGGGGGGGCCCCCCCCCCCCCCGCGCCGGCCCCCCCCCCCCCCCCCCCCCCCCCCCCCCCGCAACCAAGCCCCACCCCCCCGCCCCCACCCACACCAGCCCCGGCCGCCCCCGCACCGCCACCACCACACACCCACCACACAACC
>NZ_JBFNXX010000208.1:0-249 GCF_040811725.1 Sulfitobacter sediminis | reverse complement strand
AACGTATCCTCCGCCCGCCCTGCCCCCCGGGAGATCGTCCCGTGCACCGGGGGGGAAAGAAGGTCCGTCTAGGAGGAGTTGGGCGGGTTCACCGTGGCATACAACAGGTGCGTTGGGGGGGGGGGGGGGGGGGGGGGGGGTGGTGTGGGGGGGGGGGGGGTAAAAAAAAAAAAAATAAAACAAAAAACCACCCCCACCACCAAAAAAACAAACCAACCCACCTCAACCCGGGCGGTGGCGGCCGCCCCC
>NZ_JBFNXX010000207.1:0-249 GCF_040811725.1 Sulfitobacter sediminis | reverse complement strand
CCCCCCCACGACCCCCCCCCCCCCCCCCCCGAACCCCCCGGGCGGGGTGGGCCCCCCCCCCCCGGGCCGCCCCCCCCCCCCCCTCCCCCCCCCCCCCCCCCCCCCCCCCGCCCCCCCCCGCCCCCCCCCCCCCCCCCCCCCGACCCCCCGCCCGCGCCGCCCCCCCCCCCCCCCACCCCAAACACCAACATGCCCCTGAGCGGGCGGCAGCCACCCGCACGCACCCCCACACACACACCAACGCCCCCC
>NZ_JBFNXX010000206.1:0-249 GCF_040811725.1 Sulfitobacter sediminis | reverse complement strand
CGAGATCCACGCGATCAATGACAAGAGGATCGACACGCTGCGCGTGCCCGCCGATCCGAGCCTGAACTCCGCGAGCCCGCTGGGCGCACTGCCTGAATGACACCGCGGCGGCCCGTCCCTGACCCGACGGGCCGCACCGCATCGGGGCCCGGGGGCCATGAACTATAACAGGAACAGGAGCGTCCGTTTGGGGGCGGAGTATTTGGGCTGGCTGCTCAGCGGCCGCGGCTGGGCCCTCTCGGTCGCGCT